>NZ_JBHRZV010000051.1:0-151648 GCF_042649745.1 Streptococcus caprae
CATCGAAAATTGGATTAACAACTATCCAAAGAAATGTTTGAACTATTTATCTCCTAGACAATTTTTACTAAATGCCTAACTTAGACTTGAAATTTAGCGTTCGAAAGTTGACAAAGTGTTTTGTTTAGAAAATAGCTGATACTCACTCAAAATCTCCAATAGAGAAGGCAGGTTAATGGAATTAGACGGTGAATCCTAGCGTCGCATAGCTTTGTTTTTGGTAGAGTAGGGCTTTATTTCAGATTCTCACTCTATCATACAGACTAAAAAATCATGCAAAAAACCAGAGTGCTTAGCTCTGGTTTTCAGACTGAAGACAAAGTCTCTAGGATTGATTTTCATGGCTTTTCTTAGCAGACGCAAAAGCAATAAAATATTTTTGTCCATCTACTGTAGTAATAACACCTGAAAACAACTTTTTATGTGTTGATGTTTTATAAAATTGAGAATACTCTACCTCTGAATCAATATTACCCAATTTGTAAAATTAAGCTAGACAGAAAAAGCCATCTATGTTAGGCTCAGATAAACTACCACATTTGTCTGAAAGGAACTAACATAAATGACTTATACTCATCTTACCACAAATGAACTCGTAATGATAGAGGCTTATTACCAAGAAGGTAAGAAAGTTTGCGCTATTGCAAAGTCACTTGGAAGAGCGAGATAAACCATTTATAATGTTATCTCTTTTCTGAAAACGGGTCATTCAGCTTATGACTATTATCAACGCTACAAAGCCAACAAGAGGCATTGTGGCCGGCAAAAGACCCAACTCACCAAACCAGTACAAGAGTTTATTCAATCCTATCTAGCATCAGATTGGAGCCTCGATGTGATAAAAGGAACTCATCCTGATAAAATTCCTTGTTCCATGCGTACTCTCTATCGCTTAGCTGACCGCGGCATCTTCAAGAAAGAGGCTATGCCTTGGCAAGGCAAACGAAAGCCAAATGGGATGAAAGAGAGGCGAGGAAAACAAGCTTTTCGCAGAGATTTGCGGGAACGCGCTAACATTTATCCAAACTTTGAAACTGAATTTGGTCACCTTGAAGGAGATACTATTGTTGGAAAGAATCATAAAAGCGCTGTTATCACGCTAGTTGAAAAGCAGTCAAAAGCGATGATCGTGCTTCAATCCAAAGGGCGAAAAGCCAGTGACATTGAAGCTGCTATAAACCAATGGATGTCCCGATTTCCTAAGAATCTCTTCAAGTCCATCACTTTTGATTGTGGGAAGGAATTCTCGAATTGGAAGTCAATTTCTAACAAACAGGACATTGACATTTTCTTTGCGGATCCTGGTTGCCCCGGTCAACGCGGACTAAATGAACATTCTAACGGTTTATTGAGACGCCATGGACTTCCAAAGCAGATGGATTTCAGCGAACTTTCTCAAACATTCTTATCAGCTGTAGCTGATAAGAGAAATCGAATCCCGAGGAAGTCCTTGAACTACCAAACGCCATACCAAGTTTTTCTGAGTCAGGTGAAATTGTCTAGCTTAATTTGACAAATGAGGTTATGTAAAAATTCTAGATAATCAATATCGATATTATAAAAACCAAACATATAATCCTTTCCCAAAAAAGGAACAGCCAAAGCTGCTCCTTTATCACCTTCGCTTAATAGGTGGAAGAACACCTTATCTAATATAATCTTACCATTTTTTTCTTATTTGCCAATATCAAACTTATCATTAATTCACACATCAACCTTTATATTTGACATACCAGCTCAAAAATTTTACAATGTAAGCGATAACAAATTAATAAATTCAGTATTTAGGTTAGAAAGGAGAAATAATAATTATGATTACAACAATAATCGTTTCCCTCTTAATATTTAGCATTCTCGGATTCTTAATTTACTTACTCTTCAAAACACTAAAAAAACAACACTAACAAAAAAAAGAACGAGTTGGATATGTACTGACCCCCAAAAGTTGGACAAGAAATATTATTGAAAGGATTTAATTCTGTATTGCACAGGACTAAGTCCTTTTAATTTTGTTTTGATTCGTTTGTTATTGTAGTAAAAAATATAATCGCTAATTGCTTGTTCCAGTTGTTCTAGTGATGTGAAGGCATTCTCAAATCCATAAAACATCTCGGACTTGAGAATGCCAAAGAAGGATTCCATCATGCCATTATCAGGACTGTTCCCCTTACGAGACATCGAAGGACAAATCCCTTTAGATTCCAAAAAGTGATGATAAGACCAGTGTTGATATTGCCATCCTTGGTCGCTATGGAGAATGGTTCCCTCGTAACGGTTAACTGGAAAGGCTTTTTCAAGCATGGTATGTACCTGTCTCAAGTTCGGTGAGCGAGATAAAGTAAAGTCAATAATTTCACCATTATATCCATCCATAACAGGGGATAGGTACACTTTTCCCTCCGTTAAAGCAAACTCCGTTACATCTATATAGCACTTCTCATAAGGTTTAGTTCCTTCAAACTGACGTTGAATCAGGTTGTCAGCCTTCTTTCCTACCTCGCCCTTGTAAGAGGAATACTTGCGTTTCCGACGAATACGAGCAGCTAGTTTCATCTCTGTCATCAAACGTTGTACCTTCTTGTGGTTGACACAGAAGCCTCGATTGCGAAGTTCCAAGTGAATACGACGATAGCCATATGTGCCTCTACCTTCAGTTCAGATATGGCAATATCTTCCACGATTTAGGTGGACGGTCTTTATCGCCCTAATCGTCTCCCTTGTCGCCTACAAGCAAATGTCTTAAATGAAAAAGACACCTTATTTCTGGATTGGCAGAAGCAGGTGTCTTTTATGGTTTTGAGATGGGTTCTAGCGATTAAACACAATCGGCATCTCGCGACTGAACTGGGATTTATAGCTGTCATACACCATAAATTTAGCAATGTTCTGCCGTGACACACTGAATTTTGCCTTACTATCCCCGAAAGCGTAGGTGTAACCTACGCCGTCTGATTTGAGGTTGGGGTTGAGAAAACGGACGACTGTCCAGTCAACGGATGTTTGCTCCAAGATAGCTTGCATTTTCTTCATTTCTCGGTAGCCAGCTGGTAGGAAGAGCCGAGCCATGACTTTTGGAACGAGTGTCACTAGAGAATTTTTGTCGCGGTGGCGGTCGGCTAAGGTTGGCGTGCCGTTAATAATCAAGCGTTTGCTCTGCCATTCTTCCATAACAGCTACCAAGACAGCCAAGCCATCGGCGACAGGTGTGGTTTTATCCTGGCGCTTGCTGTTTAAGGAGGGGCCGACTGCTGAGATGACGACATCGCTATTAACGACTTGCTGTCGGACAAAGTTGGCATCGGTCATTAAGCCATAAGCTTTATGCTGGGCGGGCGACTTGTCCAAGGTTCCCTGACGGCGGGCGACGGCAATGACCTCATGTCCAGCCTTGACGGCTTCACGGACAACAGCTTGGCCAATGGCACCATTGGCACCAAATACGGTTAGTTTCATATCATTTCTCGCTTTCTTATTGTATAATGCTAGTATAGAGAAATCAAGAAAGGAAAACAACCAACAATTTTCTGAATCTGTTGGTCAAGATAATATGGATAAGTAGTTTATTCCTGCTGAGGACAAGATTAAGGAAACATTTCTGAATTTGTTGCAACACGAAGAGTTTGAAAAAATTTCGGTGCGACTGATTTGCCAGACAGCCAACATCAATCGTAGCACCTTTTACGCTCATTTTGAGGACAAGTATCAGCTGGCTACGGTGGTTTTTCAAGAGCAAATGAAGGATTTTATGCGTCACCATCCTGCAGCCACCTTCCCTTTTGGAAGAGATTTTGTCTGGGAATTATTGGTTGGAACTCGGTCCTTTATTGATGACATCGCTGAAACTTGGGGCTATGGGTTCTCTTCTCTCATCCCTCTCGTGCAGGAGCAGTTGCAGACCGACTTGCAGACTATTCTAAATTTTCAACTGAGGACAGCAGACCTAAATTTAACACCTCATCAGAAGGACTGGCTGGCCAAGAGTTTGTCCGCCAGCCTCTTCTATCTGATTCAAGATAGTCACAAACGGAAAATTGATTTCTCGTCCTTAAAAAATGACTTACTGCCCGTCATCTATCCAACACTTGACTGATTTTGTTGGTTGTTTTTCGATTTTTCCTTTGTTAGACTAGGGGCATCATTAAAAAGAAATGAGACTCAGTTATGACAAGTTTTGAATTTGGTGTTTATAGTTTGGGCGAACGCATACCCTTAGCTGATGGGCAGCGACTCAGTAGCAGAGGGCGGATTGAAAATATCATCCAGATGGGCAAATGGGCAGACCAGGCCGGTCTGGATGTCTTTGGGATTGGCGAGCACCACCGTGGGGATTTTGTGACTTCCTCCTACGCCATGATTTTGGGAGCGATTGCTCGAGAGACTAAGGGTATCAAGCTGACCAGCACCCTGTCCGTTATCAGCACCGTTGACCCCGTCCGTCTCTACGAGGATATGGCGACTCTTGATTTATTGGCAAATGGCAGAGCGGAGGTCTTTTTAGGGCGTGGAGCCTTCCTAGACTCATTCAAGCTGTTTGGGGCAGATGTCCGCCAGTATGATCAATTATTCGAAGAAAAGCTGGAGCTATTCAGCCAGCTTCAAGAACAGGATAAGGTCACTTGGCAAGGACAATTTCGCCCAGCCCTGAAAAACGCTCCGATTGCCCCTCGACCAGTTCAACAGAAACTACCGACCTGGATTGGTGTTGGTGGGAGCCCAGAATCTGTTGAACGTGCCGCTCGTTTAGGCTATAAAATGGCTCTCGGTGTCCTAGGCGGTACAGTTGACCAGTTCAAACCCCTGACCGACCTTTATTGGGCAGTCGCCAAACAATATGGTCACGACCTTAACCAACTGCAAATCGCTATTACAGGTCATAGTTTTGTCGGAGAGACAGGTTATCAAACGAGAAAAGATTTTCTTTTGCCTTATAACCGCTATCAAGAATACTTTGCCAAAGAAAGAGGTTTCCACTTTGTACAGACCAAAATGTCCGATTTGGAGCGGCAGAGTGCACCAGAATACATGCTGGCGGTCGGTAGTAGCGATGAGTTGGTCGAGAAAATCCTCTATCAACATGAACAGTTAGGTCAGACACGGTTTATGGGGCAGTTCGACATGGGAGGCATGCCCCTAGCCAAGGTTGAAAAGGCCATTGATCTCCTAGCGACTGACGTAGCTCCAAAAGTGAGAAAAGCATTAAGGATTTGAAAATATTCAGTAAAAAAGCGCAAAAAGTGAACCGCACCCCAAAAGTTAGACAGACAATCTAACGAATGGGGTGCGGTTCAATATCCAACTCGTTCTTTTTTTATTTCACACTTGTCAATCAGATCTATCAATTCTTCAACCGAATCACCATCTTCGCCATCTTGAAAACTCTCAAGCGATTCATGATGAAAAGCAGGATTCTTTGCATTCAATTCAATCATCTTATCCAAAATTTCTATTATTACCTCACTTCCAGAACTGCCACCACGATTTTTTATCGTGTTCAATCAACTTTAATTCTTGATTTTCCTTTTGAAATTTCAACAAAAGAACGTTTTGTTGTTGATTTGATTCAATCAAAGAACGAATAGTTTCATTCTTTTTATTCAGTTCATCGCGTAACATTTGTATTACTAACGAATCACCTTGTTTTTCTTCTGCTTCACTTTGTTCAGCGTTCGTTTCACTTCGTGATTCATTGCTAAAAAGAATATAACGTATATACTCAGAAAGCTTCATATCAACATTCTCAGCACGATTCTCTAAATCGGATTTCTCCGATTCAGATAACCGTATATTGAGATTCTTTGTGTTTTGTTCTACCATTGTTTTACCTTTGTTTTTCAATGTTTTCGTTTTTGTTATACTTATTTGTAATACACGTTTGCGATTTTGATTATACTGTTCTTCAGATTTTATCTGAACATTTGAGAATTTTGATTCATCAACAAACCCATATTGTTTTTCACTTTCATCATGAACTTTCTCAACAATCCCTTTGAACACTTCAGGACGATAACGACCGCTAAGATTATTGAATTTCAAAACATCACTTGGCTTCTGAGGCAAAATCTCTTCATCAATTTTACCACCGCCAGCGCCAGTTGATTGTCGTGAAAAATATGGGAGCTTCTTGCGAACGTCATCACTCAAATACTCATAAATGACTGGTTCATAAACCATTTTCAAAATCGAACAAGCATATTTTGAGCGAGTGAGTTCAACCCATACTGGTTCCGATTGTAGTCTAGCTTTTCTTTGTGAAACATAAGAAGACCTCACAAGCGTTTTCTTTTATTATACTCCTAAAAACACGAAAAGCCTCTAGAAAATCAATCCTAGAGACTTTGTCTTCAGTCTGAAAACCAGAGTTTTTTCCTGAAAACTCTGGTTTTATCTTGCTTATTTTTCTCCAAAGAAGGCTTGGTAGAGGGAGCGAACGGCCTCTTCTTCTTGCTCAGTTTTGATAACGAACATGATGGAAAGCTCACTTGAACCTTGAGAAATCATTTCGAGGTTGATATTGCTTTGAGAAAGGGCACGGGCGGCGGTTTCCATGACTCCAATATGGTTTTTCATGTTTTCGCCGACGATCATGATGATGGACAGTCCTTTTTCAATAGACACTTCGTCAACTTCTAATTTACGTGTTAATTGGTCAATGATTTCTTGTTCCTTGATAGGCGTTAATTGCTTAGCCTTGAGGACGATGGACATGTCATCAATTCCTGTTGGCATGTGCTCGAAGCGGATGTTGAGGTCTTCTAAGATTTGCAAGACTTTACGTCCGAAACCAACTTCCTTGTTCATAAGGTACTTAGACATGTTGATGCTGACAAAATCAGAAGCGCCTGAAATACCGACTACAGGGAAGGTAGCTCCGCTATGTTTGGTAACAATCTTTGTACCTGGATGAGATGGGTTGTTGGTGTTTTTAATAACCAAGGGAACACGACCGCGGTAGGCAGGGATGAGAGCTTCATCGTGGAGGACGGAGAAGCCAGCATAGGCCAGTTCACGCATTTCCTTGTAGGTCAATTCTGTAATCGAATGTGGGTTTTTAACCACACCTGGATGGGCAGCGAAGATACCGTCTACGTCAGTGAAGTTTTCGTAAAGGTCAGCCTTGACACCAGCTGCAACGATAGAGCCGGTAATGTCAGACCCACCGCGTGAGAAAGTACAAATTTGACCTTGAGCAGTTACTCCAAAGAAACCAGGGATGACAAGGATTTCATCTGAATCGCGTAGTTCTTCCAATTTGTCGTAGCTAGATGGCAGGATGCTTGCGTTACCCGGTTCACCAGTTACGATGATTCCTGCCTGTTTAGGATGGACATAGCGAGCGGTCAAACCATTTTTTTGGAAATACTCCGCAATGAGTTTGGCGTTGTTATCTTCACCTGCAGCTAGGAAGGCGTCGTAGGCAAAATCATTGCCTTCGATTTCAATTTTAGCCAGTTCTTGAATGGCGAAAGCAATGTTTTGTGCCAATTTTTCAGAGAGACCAAGTTCGCTAATCATGTCGTGGAAGCGCGTGATAATCCAGTTTTGAATACCTGTGACATCTTGGTTGGCTGCAGAGGTTTTGTAATACTTGATCAAGGCATCGGTAACCTTGGTATCTTCTGAATTACGTTTACCCGGTGCAGACACGACCACAAAGCGACGGTCAGGGTCAGATTTTACAATATTGAGGACTTTCTCGAGTTGCTGGGCAGAGGCAAGAGAGCTTCCACCAAATTTAATAACCTTCATAGTTTAGTTTTCCTTTTCTTGAGTTTAGGCAATTATACCAAAATTCTGTCATTCTGTCAGTATTTTTTGAATTGAATGACAATTTATTTTTTGAAAGAAATAGCAGAGCTGTGACAGCGGAAAAATGATTGACCTATTTGCTTTTTGGGGTGGCGCAATATAGAGAAAGAATTCTGTTTTTCGAAAAATACTTTGATGTTTTAACTTTTCAATTATCAAACTATCGGGTATAATAAAGGTGATAAAACAGCCTAATAGGTCATCGAGGAGGTCACTATGGCATTTGAAAATATTTTGTTCACGGTAGAAGACGGAGTTGCAACCTTATCTTTTAATCGCCCAGAAGTATCCAATGGATTTAACATTCCCATCTGTAAGGAAATTTTAGAAGCTATTGAATTGGTCAAGGCAGATGAGTCTGTCATGATTTTGAATATTACTGCTCAAGGTGCTGTCTTTTCGGTCGGTGGAGACCTGGTTGAAATGCAACGAGCTGTTGAAGCGGATGATGTTCAATCCCTAGTTGAAATTGCTCACCTGGTCAATGATATTTCCTATGCCCTTAAAAAATTACCAAAGGTCGTGATTATGTCAACTGATGGAGCAGTTGCAGGCGCAGCAGCTAATATGGCAGTTGCAGCAGATTTCGTTGTTGCTTCTGAGAAGACTAAATTTATCCAAGCCTTTGTTGGGGTTGGATTGGCACCAGATGCTGGTGGTTTATTCCTGATGAGTCGGGCAATTGGAGCTACACGGGCAACCCAGTTAGCCATGACCGGTGAGGGACTCAAGGCTGAAGAAGCCAAAGACTATGGTATTGTCTATAAGGTTTGTGAATCTGAAAAATTAGAAAAGACAACTGCTCAACTCATCAAAAAACTGAAACGGTCTTCACCTAATTCCTTCCGTGCTATCAAGGAAATGGTTTGGCAGGCTAATTTTGTGGGTTGGGAAGACTATGCTAAGGTTGAACTCGGTTTGCAGAAAGAACTAGCTTTCAAGGAAGATTTTAAAGAAGGGGTTCGTGCCCATGCAGAGCGCCGTCGTCCGAACTTTTCTGGGAAATAAATGAAGTCGTAATAAAGGAAAAATGTAGGACATTTGCTGTGTTCATAGTTTTCTTTTCAAATAATTTGAGACAGCAAATACTTGCATTTTCAAATCGAATCTGATATATTTTGATTATCAAAGTTTTATCAAGCTGTAAAGGAGGTAATGTTTTTGGACATCAAACAAATTAATGATCATCTCGTCGATATTTTTAACCGTATTTTGGTCATTGAAGAGAATAGTCTTAAGGTTAGTCAATTTTCAGATGTATCCCTTAAAGAAATGCACACGATTGAAATTATTGGCAAAAGTGACCGCGTTACCCCGAGTGACATTGCTAGAGAGTTATTGTTGACATTAGGCACTGTAACAACGAGCTTGAACAAACTTGAGAAAAAAGGTTATATTGAACGTACACGGTCGGAACAAGACAGACGTGTCGTCTATTTATCGCTAACGTCTAAGGGGCGCTTGTTGGATAGACTTCACGGGAAATTCCATCGCAATATGGTGAAGCATATCACTGAAGGGATGGACGAGTCTGAGGTTGAGACCCTTGGTCGCGGTTTGAGTAACCTGTATACTTTCCTGGAGGAGTTGATGTAGCATGGTTTTTGCAAAAATTAGTCAGGTGGCGCACTATGTTCCTGAACAGGTGGTAACCAATGATGATTTGGCACAAATCATGGACACCAACGACGAATGGATTTCTACTCGGACTGGAATTCGCCAACGTCGAATTTCGCGTGACGAAAATACCAGTGACTTGGCAATCCAGGTGGCCAAAAGCTTGTTGAAAAAGGCTAAGCTTGAGGCAAGTGAGCTTGACTTCATTCTGCTTGCGACAATTACGCCAGATAGTCTGATGCCGTCTACAGCGGCTAAGGTTCAAGCGGCAATTGGGGCAACTAAGGCCTTTGCTTTTGACCTAACAGCTGCCTGCAGTGGATTTGTCTTTGCTCTATCAACAGCAGAGAAATTTATCAGATCGGGTGCTTATAAGCGAGGTTTGGTTATCGGAGCTGAGGTTTTTTCAAAGACTCTTGATTGGTCAGATCGGTCAACGGCTGTTCTCTTTGGAGATGGAGCTGGAGGTGTTCTACTAGAAGCCTCTGCAGAGCAACACTTCCTAGCTGAGTCCCTCAACACTGACGGATCACGGCAGGTTTTGACATCTGGCAAGGCAGCCTTTGGTTCACCATTTACCCAATATGCAGAACCAGAGGAAAATGCCTTGCAAATGGATGGTCGAGCAGTCTTTGATTTTGCCATCAAAACCGTCTCACAAAACATTCTGCAATTGCTGAATGACAGTGGTATAGACGAGTCTGAGATAGAGTATTTCTTCTTGCACCAGGCTAATATCCGGATTTTGGATAAAATGGCTCGTAAGATGAAGATAGCACGGGAGAAATTCCCAGCTAATATGATGCGATATGGCAATACTAGTGCCGCGAGCATCCCCATCCTTCTTTCCGAATGCGTGGAAGATGGAACGATCAAATTGGATGGAAATCAGACAGTTCTTCTATCTGGATTTGGTGGAGGCTTGACATGGGGGAGCCTCATTGTTAAACTTTAGTTATATGATTGTGCAAAAGCACAGCTATAAAAAATTTATTTTATTGAAGGAGACAACATCATGGCAGTATTTGAAAAAGTACAAGAAATCATCGTAGAAGAACTCGGCAAGGACGCTGAAGAAGTAAAATTGGAAACAACTTTCGATGAGTTAGACGCTGACTCATTGGACGTATTCCAAGTTATCTCAGAAATCGAAGATGCTTTCGACATCCAAATCGAAACTGAAGATGGATTGAACACTGTTGGCGACTTGGTTGCTTACGTAGAAGAAAAAACTAAATAAGAAAATGGTGGGGTGGGCGATGTCTCACTCCCTCTTCTTCTAGATATACTTTGATTATCAAAGAATTCCAGAAGATGAAATTTAGCAGTTAGAAGGTTATTTAAAATGAAAACGCGTATTACAGAATTACTAGGCATTAAATATCCAATTTTCCAAGGAGGAATGGCATGGGTCGCTGATGGCGACTTGGCAGGTGCAGTCTCCAATGCTGGTGGGTTGGGCATTATCGGGGGCGGTAACGCACCTAAAGAAGTTGTAAAGGCCAATATTGACAAAGTAAAATCAATTACGGACAAGCCTTTTGGGGTTAATATCATGCTCCTTTCTCCATTTGCGGATGATATTGTAGATTTGGTCATTGAAAAAGGAGTCAAGGTTGTCACAACTGGTGCTGGAAATCCTGGAAAATACATGGAGCGTTTCCATGAGGCAGGAATTACGGTAATCCCTGTTGTTCCATCAGTCGCTTTGGCTAAACGAATGGAAAAACTTGGAGCGGATGCCGTTGTTGCTGAAGGGATGGAAGCTGGAGGTCATATCGGTAAATTGACAACCATGGCTCTCGTCCGTCAGGTTGCCGCTGCAGTTGATATTCCAGTTATTGGAGCTGGTGGTGTCGCTGATGGTGAAGGTGTTGCAGCTATCTTTATGTTGGGAGCTGAGGCAGTCCAAGTTGGGACACGCTTTGTTGTTGCCAAGGAATCTAATGCCCACCCAGCCTTTAAGGAAAAAATTCTAAAAGCTAAAGATATTGATACGACTGTGTCAGCTTCAGTAGTTGGTCACCCGGTTCGTGCCATTAAAAACAAATTGTCTACAGCCTATGCCAATGCTGAGAAGGACTTCTTGGCGGGTCGCAAGTCTGCTGAAGAAATTGAAGAGCTTGGAGCAGGTGCCCTCCGCAATGCTGTTGTTGATGGAGATGTGGTCAACGGTTCTGTAATGGCAGGTCAGATTGCTGGTCTGGTTTCTAAGGAAGAAACCTGTGCAGAAATCTTGGAAGACCTCTACTCAGGTGCTAAGGCTGTGATTGCTGAACAAGCTAAACGTTGGTCTTAAGATAAACGAGGAAAAAATAATGGGAAAAACTGCCTTTTTATTTGCGGGACAAGGTGCCCAGCAACTTGGGATGGCGAGTGAACTCTATGCCAAATATGAGGTTGTCAAGGAGACCTTTGACCAGGCCTCTGAGATTTTGGGTTATGACTTGCGTCAACTGATTGATGAAGATGAGGCTAAGCTCAACCAAACTCGCTACACGCAGCCAGCAATTTTAACGACTTCAGTAGCTATTTATCGTCTCTTAGCAGAAAACGGCATTCAACCAGACATGGTTGCGGGCTTATCCTTAGGAGAATATTCAGCCCTTGTCGCTGCTGGAGCCCTTGATTTTGAAACTGCAGTGGCCTTGATTGCCAAGCGTGGTCAATTTATGGAAGAAGCCGCACCAGCTGGTTCTGGTAAGATGGTTGCTGTCATGAATACAGACCCAGCCCTCATTGAAGAAATCTGCCAGCAGGCTTCAAGCAAAGGTGTGGTTACACCAGCCAACTACAATACACCAGCTCAGATTGTCATCGGTGGTGAGGTTGAGGCTGTTAACTATGCAGTTGAATTGCTCAAAGAAGCAGGGTGTAAGCGACTGATTCCCCTCAAAGTATCAGGTCCCTTCCATACAGCCCTTCTGGAGCCAGCAAGTCAACAATTAGCTGCTGAGTTGGACAAGGTTGAGTTTGCAGAGTTTCGTATTCCTTTGGTGGGAAATACGGAGGCAACCGTTATGCCAGCTGATCAAATCAAGTCACTCTTGGCCCGTCAGGTCAAGGAGCCGGTGCGTTTTTACGATTCTATCGAGACCATGCTTTCAGCTGGTGTTACTGAGTTTGTTGAAATCGGTCCTGGGAAGGTTCTCTCAGGCTTCTTGAAGAAAATTGCTAAAGAAGCGGTAGTATACCAGGTTGAAGACCAGGCAGGTCTGGACTTGATTCTAGCAGAAAAAGGAGATCGGGAATAAATGGAATTGACACAAAAAAATGTCTTTATCACGGGCTCAACGCGTGGGATTGGCCTGGCTATTGCTCATAAGTTTGCCAGCCTTGGTGCCAACGTGGTGCTCAACGGTCGCTCTGCTATTGCTCAAGATATCTTAGATCAGTTCAAGGATTATGGGGTTAAAGTAGTGGCGATTTCCGGCGATGTGTCTGATAATGCGGATGCTAAACGGATGGTCGATGAAGCCGTCGAAGCCTTGGGAAGCGTGGATGTTCTGGTTAACAATGCTGGAATTACCAATGATAAGCTCATGTTAAAGATGACTGAGGATGATTTTGAGCGTGTGCTAAAAATCAATTTGACAGGAGCCTTTAACATGACACAATCGGTCTTAAAGCCGATGACCAAAGCGCGTCAAGGTGCTATTATCAATATGTCCAGCGTGGTCGGTCTGACTGGAAATGTTGGACAAGCTAACTACGCAGCATCCAAAGCTGGCTTGAACGGCTTTACCAAATCGGTGGCCCGTGAAGTAGCTGCTCGAGGTGTCCGTGTTAATGCGATTGCGCCTGGTTTTATCGAGTCTGATATGACGGATGCCATCCCAGATAAAATGAAAGATGCCATGGTTGCTCAGGTCCCAATGAAACGGATGGGACAGCCTGAAGAAGTAGCTGAAGTAACAGCTTTCCTAGCGACCCAAGAGTACCTTACTGGTCAAGTTATCGCTATTGATGGCGGTATGACCATGCAATAATGACCTTCTAATAAGCCTAAGAATAGGAGAAGAAACATGACTAGAGTTGTTGTAACAGGTTACGGTGTAACCTCACCAATCGGAAACACACCAGAAGAATTTTGGAATAGCCTCCACGATGGTAAAATCGGGATTGGCCCAATTACAAAATTTGATACGACAGATTATGCTGTTCACAATGCTGCGGAAATTAAAGATTTTCCATTCGATAAATACTTCGTCAAAAAAGATACCAACCGTTTTGATGACTATTCTCTGTATGCCCTTTATGCGGCTGAAGAAGCAGTTGCCAATGCTGGCTTGGATACAAAAACTATCGATACGGACCGTTTTGGTGTTATCGTAGCAACTGGTATCGGTGGTATTTTTGAAATTGAAGATCAGGTCTTGCGTTTGGATGCCAAGGGTCCTAAGCGTGTGAAACCAATGACTCTTCCTAAAGCCTTGCCAAACATGGCTTCAGGGAATGTTGCCATGCGTTTTGGAGCAAACGGTATCTGTAAGTCAGTCAACACAGCTTGTGCATCTTCAAATGATGCTATTGGTGAAGCCTTCCGTACCATCAAATTTGGGTTGCAAGATATCATGTTGGTTGGTGGCTCAGAAAGCTCTATCACTAAGTTTGCGATTGCAGGTTTCCAAGCCTTGACAGCTTTGTCTACGACTGAGGATCCAACTCGTTCATCTATTCCTTTTGATAAGGACAGAAATGGCTTTATCATGGGTGAAGGTGCTGGTATGTTGGTCCTTGAAAGTTTGGAGCATGCTCAAGAGCGTGGGGCTACAATCTTAGCGGAAGTTGTAGGCTATGGAAATACCTGTGATGCCTACCACATGACATCTCCACATCCAGAAGGTTTGGGCGCGATCAAGGCTATGAAATTGGCCTTGACAGAAGCTGGAATTGAGCCAGCTGAAGTTGGCTATGTCAATGCTCACGGAACATCTACCCCTGCAAATGAAAAGGGCGAGAGCGCAGCTATTGTTCAAGTCTTTGGTAAGGAAGTTCCTGTTTCCTCAACCAAGTCCTTTACAGGTCACCTTCTTGGAGCGGCAGGTGCGGTTGAGGCCATTGCCACAATCGAGGCTATTCGTCATAGCTATGTTCCGATGACAGCTGGAACTCAAGAATTATCTGACTATATTGAAGCTAACGTTATCTACGGCCAAGGTAAGGAAGCGGACGTTAAGTACGCGATTTCAAACACCTTTGGTTTTGGTGGGCACAATGCTGTTGTGGCCTTTAAACGTTGGGAGGGTTAAACCGTGAATATCTCTGAAATTAAAGAACTCTTGGCTCAGTTTGATCAATCAAGCCTCCGTGAGTTCTCTTACAAAAATGGAACAGATGAGTTGAAATTCTCCAAAAATGAGCATCAAGCTCCAGAATTTCCACCAGTACCACACTTTGCTCATCCAGCCCCTGTATCAGCTGAAGTACCGGCTGTCCAAGCAACTGCTCCTATCGCTACAGATGCTCCTACAGCTACTGAGTCAGGACAAGCAGAGGGAGAAGTTGTTGAAAGTCCACTGGTCGGTGTAGCCTATCTTTCACCATCTCCAGATAAACCCGCCTTTGTTGCTGTCGGAGATAGTGTCAAGAAAGGACAAACCCTCTTGATTATTGAAGCAATGAAGGTCATGAATGAAGTACCATCTCCACGTGATGGTGTGGTTACTGAAATCCTCGTTAACAATGAGGACATGATTGAGTATGGAAAAGGTTTGGTACGCATCAAATGACAATAGATATCAATCAGATTAAGGAAGCACTTCCCCACCGCTACCCATTCTTACTGGTGGATCGTGTGCTGGAAGTTTCTGAGGATGAGATTGTTGCTCTTAAAAATGTGACAGTCAATGAACCTTTCTTTGAAGGCCATTTCCCTCAGTATCCTGTCATGCCTGGTGTTCTAATCATGGAAGCCTTGGCCCAAACGGCAGGCGTTTTAGAATTGTCCAAGCCTGAAAACAAGGGTAAACTTGTCTTTTATGCTGGCTTGGACAAGGTCAAGTTTAAAAAGCAAGTTGTCCCTGGGGACCAGCTGATTATGACGGCTAAGTTTGTGAAGCGCCGTGGAACGATTGCTGTTGTTGAAGCCAAGGCTGAAGTTGATGGTAAACTGGCTGCCAGTGGAACCCTAACCTTTGCGATTGGACAATAAGATTATACACACTCTATAGTCTTTTGAATTAACCTTGATACATTGTTATTTTCGACTTGCAGTACCCTGGTACTGTCTACGTCTCAACGCCTTGTCTCAAAGTTCTTCATTCGACTATAAATCAAAATCAGACGGGTCAAGTTGACCCTGACCTTAAACAGTTCGGCAAAAAGCTTTACGACGTTTGGTTTTGATTTTGAAAGAGTTTTAGTCTGGTCTAACCGAAGTCTAGTCTACTAGCTGAAGAGCTCAAAATAAGATTGTAAAAATGATGTTTAAGAAAATTTTGATTGCCAATCGAGGCGAAATTGCGGTGCGGATTATCCGTGCTGCCAGAGAATTAGGAATTGAAACCGTTGCAGTTTATTCTGAGGCAGACAAGGATTCCCTCCATGCCCTTTTGGCAGATGAGGCAATCTGTATCGGTCCTGCTAAGGCGACAGATTCCTACCTGAACATGAATGCAGTGCTTTCGGCTGCGATTTTAACCAAGGCTCAGGCCATCCATCCAGGATTCGGTTTTTTGAGTGAAAACTCCAAGTTCGCGACCATGTGTGAAGAGATGAACATCAAATTCATCGGTCCTTCAGGAACAGTCATGGATAAGATGGGGGATAAAATCAACGCCCGTGCGGAGATGATTAAGGCTAATGTGCCTGTTATTCCAGGTTCTGATGGTGAGGTTTTCACGGCTGAGGATGCTTTGGAAATAGCAGAGCAGATCGGCTATCCAGTCATGCTTAAGGCTTCTGCCGGTGGTGGCGGAAAAGGGATTCGTAAGGTCACTCAAAAAGCAGACTTGGTTGCTGCCTTTGAGTCTGCCTCTCAAGAAGCACTCGCTGCTTTTGGGAATGGTGCCATGTATATTGAAAAAGTGGTTTACCCAGCCCGACACATTGAGGTGCAGATCTTAGGCGATAGTCACGGCAACATCATCCACCTTGGAGAGCGGGATTGCTCCCTTCAACGTAACAACCAAAAGGTTTTGGAAGAAAGTCCGTCAGTGGCTATCGGTCAAACCCTTCGCGATGAGATGGGGCAGGCAGCAGTCCGCGCGGCCCAAGCTGTTCAGTATGAAAATGCTGGGACAATCGAGTTTTTGGTTGATGAGTCGACTGGCCAATTCTACTTTATGGAAATGAACACACGGATTCAAGTCGAACATCCTGTGACTGAATTTGTGACAGGTGTTGACCTGGTCAAAGAACAAATCAAGGTGGCAAGTGGCTTAGAATTGTCCTACCGTCAGGAAGACATTTCCATCACTGGCCATGCCATTGAGTGTCGGATTAACGCTGAAAATCCTGCCTTTAATTTCGCACCAAGTCCAGGTAAGATTGAATCAGTCTTCCTGCCTGCTGGCGGTGTCGGAGTTCGTGTAGACTCAGCTGTTTATCCAGACTATACCATCCCTCCTTACTACGATTCAATGATTGCCAAGGTCATCGTTCATGGGGAAAATCGTTTTGATGCCCTGATGAAGATGCAACGAGCACTCTACGAATTTGAGGTTAGTGGTGTGATTACCAATGTAGACTTCCAATTGGATCTGATTTCGGACAGCCACGTAATTGCGGGAGATTACGATACGTCATTCTTGATGGAAACCTTCCTCCCTGCCTACCAAGAAGATAAGGAATAGTGCCTATGGGTTTATTTAGTAAAAAGGATAAATATATTCGCATCAATCCCAATCGTTCGGTGGTGAGAAAAACAGAAGCGCCTCAACCTGATGTGCCAGACGATCTCTTTGCCAAATGCCCAGCTTGCAAACATACGATTTACAAAAAGGACCTTGGTGTCATTAAAATTTGTCCCAAGTGTTCCTATAACTTCCGGATATCGGCCCAAGATCGCTTAGCGATTACGGTAGATGAGGGAAGTTTTGTGGAATTATTCAAAGGTATTGAGACGACTGATCCGCTCAAGTTTCCTGGTTATAAGGCAAAGTTGGTCCAAACTCGTGAAAAAACTGGCCTTGATGAGGCAGTAATTACAGGACTGGCAGAGATGAATGGAGTCAAGATGGCTCTGGCAATCATGGATTCCAATTTCATCATGGCGTCCATGGGAACCGTTGTTGGTGAAAAATTGACCCGTCTCTTTGAATATGCGACAGAAGAAAAGTTGGCGGTTGTTATCTTCACGGCTTCTGGTGGAGCTCGTATGCAGGAGGGGATTATGTCCCTCATGCAGATGGCCAAGGTCTCCGCAGCAGTGAAACGTCACTCAAATGCAGGTCTCTTTTATCTGACTGTGTTGACGGACCCAACTACTGGTGGTGTTACAGCCTCTTTTGCCATGCTGGGAGATGTCATCATAGCAGAGCCACAGAGTTTGATTGGTTTTGCTGGACGACGTGTGATTGAGACTACGGTACGTGAGAACCTGCCAGATGATTTCCAGAAGGCCGAGTTCTTGCTGGAGCATGGTTTTGTCGATGCCATTGTCAAACGAACAGAAATGAAGGATACGATTGCGAAACTCGTTGCCTTCCATGGAGGTGTCTGATGAGCGATGTATCAAGAGTTTTAAAAGAAGCCCGTGACCAGTCTCGCTTGACGGCCCTGGATTATATTGATCTGATTTTTGAAGATTTTATGGAACTCCATGGCGACCGTCATTTTGCTGATGATGGGGCCATTGTCGGTGGTCTTGCTAAACTTGATGGACAAGCGGTCACAGTTATCGGGATCCAAAAAGGGAAGAATCTACAAGATAACCTCAAGCGGAACTTTGGTCAGCCAAACCCTGATGGCTATCGGAAAGCTCTGCGTTTGATGAAGCAGGCTGAGAAATTTAACCGCCCTGTCATTACATTCATCAATACTGCTGGTGCCTATCCAGGTGTTGGAGCGGAAGAACGTGGTCAAGGTGAAGCCATTGCTCGTAACCTTCTGGAAATGAGCGATTTGAAGGTGCCCATCATTGCCATTATTATAGGTGAAGGTGGTTCTGGAGGTGCCTTGGCCCTGGGCGTTGCAGATCAGGTTTGGATGTTAGAACATACAATTTACGCCATCCTCAGTCCTGAGGGCTTTGCCACCATTCTTTGGAAAGATGGGTCTCGGGCGACTGAAGCAGCTGAACTGATGAAAATCACGGCTAGAGAATTGCTGAAGATGGGTGTGGTCGATAAGGTCATCCCTGAACACGGCTATTTCTCATCGGAAATCGTCGCCAATATTAAGTCAGAATTAGTTAAAGAGCTGACTAATTTGCAAGGTCAAGACCTATCAGACTTGTTGGAGAAACGCTACCAACGCTTTAGAAAATATTAATACTAGCCAAGTCAACTTTCGAGTTGGCTTTTTGTGTTCGAAAAAGCTTCTTGACCATTGATTGAAAAATGAGTAAAATAGTCTAGACAATTATCAACAATTTGAAAGTGATGGACTCATGAACCAGAAAAAATCGTTTCTTATCTTTCTCATCGTGGGACTGATGTTGTTTGCTCTCTTTTTTGGAGCAGGAAATCTCATTTATCCAGCTTTACTTGGTCTGTACTCAGGTCAGAATATTTGGTGGGCTGTGTTGGGCTTTTGTTTGACGGCTGTGACCCTTCCTTTACTGGGGGTGGTCGCTATTGCATACACAGGGGCTGAAGATGCTCAAGGCATCTCTAGTCCGGTCGGTAGATGGTATAGTATAGCTTTTTCAGTGGCTCTTTATCTTTCGATTGGTCCATTTTTTGCTATTCCTAGGACGGGAGCAACTTCCTATGCGATTGGTATTGAGCCAATTTTCGGGTCTAGCTTTATGGGTAAGCTCTTGTATGCTTTGGTTTTCTTTGGGATTTCCTATTGGCTGGCCATTCGCCCGAGTAAGATGGCAGACCGAATTGGGAAATATTTAACTCCAACACTGTTAGTAGTTCTCTTAGTCTTGGTGGTAGCATCTTTTCTTCATCCTGCTGATGGTATTGGTCAGGCCCACAATGCTAGTAGCGCGATTAGCGATGCCTTTGGAGACCACCCTCTGATTGCGGGGCTGATTCAAGGTTATGGGACCATGGATGCTCTGGCATCACTGGCCTTCTCAATCGTTGTGATCAATTCGGTTAAGACACTAGGGATTAAGAAGAACACAGAGATTGCTAGTGTATCTGTCAAGTCGGGTGTAGTCGCGATTGTTCTCTTGGCTCTGGTTTATATTTTTGTGGCCCGTATTGGGGCGACCTCACAGTCTCTTTTTGACTTTAAGCAAGGTGTTTTTATGTCAAATGGCGGAGCGGTTGACGGAGGTCAGGTGCTCAGTTTAGCCTCACGTTTTTATCTGGGAACTATCGGTCAGGCTGTCCTTGCCTTGGTAATTTTCCTAGCCTGTTTGACGACTGCAACAGGATTGATTACAGCCTGTGCTGAATATTTCCACAAACTGTTACCTCGGTTATCACATCAAGTCTGGGCTACGATTTTCACCTTGGTTGCGATGGTTTTATACTTTGGTGGTTTGTCTGAAATCATCAAGTGGTCGATCCCGGTACTCTATCTTCTTTACCCACTGACTGTTGCGATTATTTTCTTAGCATTGAGTCAAAAGTGGTTTGGGAAAGACCCAATTGTCTATCAGATAACCATCGGGTTTACAGCTCTGGCTGGACTCTATGATGCACTGCTGACTTTGTCAAAGATGACAGGACTCTTTACGTTACCGAATGTTGTACAGTCTTTCTTTGAAGCCGTCCCAATGGGACAATTTGCCATGGGCTGGATTAGTTTTAGCCTCTGTGGCTTTGGCATCGGGATGCTCTGTCATGTCCTAAAAGGAAAACAAAACTAAGCTGGGAACTTTCCCGGCTTTTCTTATGGAGAACATAAAATTTTAGTTTGTGATGTGGTATAATGGAAAGATAAAGATTTTTAAACTGATTATGGCTTCAGAGAGTCATTTCTTATCTCTCAAGGCTTCCGGTGTCCTTGTTGGAGTTTCTTGTGGGGATAGATAGTGAGTTAAAAATTTTACGTTATGAGCAGTATGTTAGCCAATTGGAATGGGAGAAGCGATGAGTCGATTGATACCTGGTAGAGTACGAAATGAGGGTATAGGCCTATTTGAGTCTGGACTGGTTAAGTTTAAAGAACAAGATGGACAGACATTAAGGTTTCAAGTAGAAGGTCACAATCTTTCTTATTCCTCCATAGATGAAGAGATTGATTGTGATTGCGAGTTCTTCTCGAAGAAGGGATACTGTGAACACCTCGCGGCAGTTGAGGCTTACCTCAAGCAGACTTCAGAAGGGCAGGAACTTGGACAGAGTTTAGAAGAGGAGCAGGCTCACGTAAATGTGGAGCGCAAGGAACACACCTTTGGCAGTTTATTTTTAGATGGCTTAGCCATCAATGAAGATGACCACTTACGCTATCGAATTGCTGCAGTTGGTGAGTTGTCTCCTTTTTCTGGAGATATTTGGTGGACTTTGAAAATCAACCGATTACCAGATGCGAGGTCTTACGTAGTTCGTGATATCAAGGCCTTTTTATCTACCATAAGAAAAGAATCCTATTTACAAATTGGAAAAAATTATTATGAACCCGTGTCTTTTCTTCAGTTTGATGAGGCTAGTCAAGCTTTGATTTCCTTTCTCTGGCGATTAATTCCTGATGGAGAGAGGATTGACTGGAGTTATCTTCTTCCTGAACAGCACCGTTTTCTGGCTTTGCCATCAGGCTTTTTTGAAGAGGGAGTTAATTATCTCAGCCATCTCTATGACTTTCACTTGACCATTGGCAACCTAGGATTTTCGGAAGTTCGCTTTAAATCATTGGAGTCTAAAGATGAACTGTTTGCATTTAAAGTTCTGGTTCATCGACGTGAGTTAGAATTAATTGTGACGGAAAAAAATTGTCACTCCTTTTATGGCGGGAACTTTCTTTGGTATTTGAATACCTTTTATCACCTTAGCTCAAAACAATTCAAGCTTATGCAAGCTTTGCGTTCTCTGCCCATTGGGAGTGACTTAGCCAAGCATGTCCTCTTTGATTTGGAAGATCAGGCAAAGCTTGCAGCTAGTTTGTTAGATTTCAAAGAACTTGGACCCGTTGATGCTCCTAAGGTTTTTAATATTCAGGAGTTTGAGGTATCCTTTTTCCTAGAGCAAAATGGACCAAAGGAAATAGGCTTGCAAATGATTTTTGATTATGGAAACATAAAAGTTTCTAGTCGAGAAGAACTCAATCAGTTGCCTTTTACAAGCCATTTTAAAAAGGAAGAGACCATAATTCGGACCTTGCGTGAACTCGGATTTGGACTTGGTTTTTCCTCACGTCGGCATTTTGATAGCGAGGAAGCTGTCTATCATTTTTTCAATCATGATATCGAACGTCTCAAACGACTGGGACAAGTCCTTTTGTCTGAAGAATTACAGGAACTCTATCGCTTAGTTCATCCGAAGGTTACGGTTACTCGGCAGGGAGGTCTCTTGGATGTCTCCTTTGATTTTTCGGGAGTCGCCGAAGCTGACGTTAATCAAGCCTTGGATGCCTTGTTGGCAAATGAAGACTATTTTGTTTCGACTAATGGTCAAATTTTAGTCTTTGATGATGAGACAAAAAAAGTCTCACAAACCTTGCAAAATCTAAGGGCAAAACGAAGTGCTAATGGCCACCTTAACCTTAGTCAGCTGGCTGTTTATCAAGTTTCAGAGGCCTTATCGTCACTAGAAGAGATTGAGTTCTCACAGGATTTTGAGCAGCTCGTCTATGATTTGGCGCATCCTGAATCCTTTGACATGGGAGAGGTTACGGTTCAAGCGACCTTACGTGACTATCAAACGACGGGGATTAAGTGGCTATCCATGCTGGATCACTATGGCTTTGGGGGAATCTTAGCTGATGATATGGGGTTGGGCAAAACCCTCCAAACCATTGCTTTTCTGACTGCCAAGCTAACAGTAGAGTCCAAGGTTCTCATTTTGGCACCCTCCAGTTTAATTTATAACTGGAAGGATGAGTTTACCAAGTTCAGTCCGGATCTTGATGTGGTGGTTTCCTATGGGCTTAAGGATCAGAGGGACAGGCTCATAGCAGAGCGGCATCAGGTTGTTATTACTTCTTACGCTTCGTTTCGACAGGATTTTGAACTCTATAGTCAAGACTCTTATGACTATCTGATACTGGACGAGGCCCAAGTCATGAAAAATTCTCAGACTAAGATTGCTCAGGCTCTTCGAGAGTTTGATGTTAAGCATTGCTTTGCCCTGTCTGGGACACCGATAGAGAATAAGCTCTTAGAAATCTGGTCTATCTTCCAGATTGTCTTGCCTGGCCTTTTGCCTAGTAAGAAGGACTTTCTTAAACTAGACGCTGAGGCAGTTGCCCGCTATATTAGGCCTTTCATTCTGCGTCGTAAGAAGGAGGATGTTCTGCCTGAATTGCCAGATTTGATTGAAATGACCTACCCCAATGAATTAGCTGAGGAGCAAAAGGCTATTTACTTAGCGCAGCTCCGACAAATGCAGGACAGTATCCGCCAATCCAGTTCCACTGAACTCAATCGACGGAAGATTGAAATTCTTTCAGGTATTACCCGACTACGCCAAATCTGTGATACACCAAATCTCTTTATGGATTATGACGGACCAAGTGGAAAATTGGAGAGTCTGCGTCAGCTCTTGCTGCAGATCAAGGAAAACGGTCACCGAGCCCTCATCTTTTCTCAGTTTACGGGCATGCTTGCCATTGTTGAAGACGAATTGGCCAACTTAGACATGACGTCTTATAAGATCACTGGATCAACCCCTGCCAATGAGCGTCAGGAGATGACTCGTGCCTTTAATAAGGGCAGTCGAGATACCTTCCTTATCTCCCTTAAGGCAGGAGGTGTCGGGCTTAACCTGACAGGGGCAGATACTGTTGTTCTCATCGACCTTTGGTGGAATCCTGCCGTTGAAATGCAGGCTATCAGTCGCGCCCATCGAATCGGTCAAAAGGAAAATGTTGAAGTTTACCGTCTGATAACCAAAGGAACAATCGAAGAGAAAATTCTTGAGCTACAAGAAAGTAAGAAAAATTTAGTGACAACAGTACTTGATGGTAATGAAACGAGAGCCAGTCTAAGTATTGACGATATTAAAGAAATTCTAGGATTAACAGATGATTAGGATGATGTTTTTGGACAAAAAAGCGAAGGACTTTGAAAACTTTAAAGAATTAGTTTATAATAAGAGTGTTATTGCGAAGGTCCAAACGACTTCCTCAGAAAGGATTCCAAGATGATTAGAAATGAAAGACCCTTTCCCTTGGTTGCCGATGGGGAAACCGTTATTGAAGAAGCTAGAATCATGCGCCTCTATGAAAATGAGGATTTAATTACCAACATCAAGGGTAATTATCAAGAAAAGGATTACGATGATGTCACTCGAGATTATCAATTCATCTCGGGAGGTCGTCATTCTGTTCATGCCAATCCTGAACGTTACCAGACACGGGAAGAAGGCAAGTCTTATGCAGAATTGGCGCGTGAAGAAGCAAGACGGGATATTAAAAAGAAGCGTCAGGCTATGCCTATCAAAGAGCACGTCCTTACATCAAAGCGTAGAGAAGTTAAACCAACTGCTCCGCTTATTCAAAAGAAAGTGGGAGACCTTCAAGCTTACGCCCAAAACTTACACCAAGAGGATTATATCTTAGCAGAAATCAAGTCTAGTTATAGTCAGCCACAAAATCCATCAACGAAAGCTTTTAAAAAGAACAATTATGATTACCTTAAGCGTAGTCAAATTTACAACAAGGAAGCCTATAGCAAAAAAAATCAGCAGCAGCCTGCCCAGGAGCTCAACTTGTCTCGCTTTGATGAGGTTGAGTAGGTAGGCAAAACAGGAGAGAATATGTCAAAAACCTATCATTTTATCGGAATTAAAGGCTCTGGGATGAGCGCCCTTGCTCTTATGCTTCATCAGATGGGGCACAAGGTTCAAGGGAGCGATGAAATCAAGTATTACTTTACGCAACGTGGACTAGAGCAAGCAGGTATTGCAATTTTACCTTTCGACGAAGCAAACATTACTGCGGATGTTGAGCTGATTGCTGGGAATGCCTTTAAAGAAGGTAATAATATTGAAGTGGCCTATGCTGTTAAAAATGGGATTCCTTTTAAACGCTACCACGAATTTTTGGGTGAATTAATGAATCAGTACACCAGTTTTGGTGTGGCTGGAGCTCATGGAAAGACTTCAACAACAGGTCTTTTGTCTCATGTCATGAGAAATATTACAGATACTTCTTATCTTATCGGAGATGGAACAGGTCGTGGATCTGAAAACAGCCAATATTTTGTTTTTGAATCCGATGAATACGAGCGCCATTTCATGCCTTACCATCCAGAGTACACGATCATTACCAATATCGACTTTGATCACCCTGATTATTTCACGGGGATTGATGATGTGTTTAATGCCTTTAATGACTATGCTAAACAGATCAAAAAAGGGATTTTTGCCTTTGGTGGCGATGAGTATCTTCGTCGTCTGGAATCAGATACTCCGATCTACTACTACGGTTTTGTTGAGGGAGAGGATGATTTTGTAGCTTACGATTTGATTCGCTCCACGAATGGATCTGATTTTAAGGTTAAGTACAAGGATGAAGTTCTCGGCAGCTTCCATGTTCCTGCATTTGGTAAGCACAATGTCCTCAATGCGACGGCAGTTATTGCCAATCTCTATATCGCAGGTTTTGATATGGCATTGGTTGCAGAGCATCTCAAGACCTTTGAAGGGGTGAAACGTCGCTTCAGTGAAAAGCGGATTGGTGAGACCATCATCATCGATGACTTTGCCCACCATCCAACAGAAATCATTGCGACTCTCGATGCAGCCCGTCAAAAGTACCCATCTCGAGAGATTGTAGCGATTTTCCAACCGCATACCTTCACACGGACTATTGCCCTCTTAGATGATTTTGCAACAGCCCTCAATGAAGCCGATATTGTTTACTTGGCACAAATCTATGGGTCTGCTCGTGAAGTGGACAATGGTGATGTCAAGGTTGAGGACCTAGCGGCTAAAATCAACAAACCAGCTCAGGTTGTAACGGTTGAAAATGTTTCTCCTCTACTCGACCACGACAATGCGGTCTACGTCTTCATGGGCGCGGGTGATATTCAACTCTACGAACGCTCTTTTGAGGAACTATTGTCTAATCTAACGACTAATAATCAATAATGACAAGCGAGGCTGGAATGAAGATTCTAGTCTCACTTTTTAAAAAATGGGCTGATCTTTAATGAATTCATTGGTAGACTGAAAATTGTGTCAGATAAAGAGCTTTTTAAAATCCAAACTGATAAATCCTGTTGCAGTGGGCTTGTTCTTGCAGGTGAGATGAGGAAAAGTAGGTTTTTAAAATATGATTCAATTTGGGTGTTACCTGCAAAGATCAAATTTAGGATTAAAGAGAAAAGGAGTTGAGTAAATGTCGCTTACCATGTCCATCAGACAGGGAAAACCTGAAGATTTAGAAATTTTATTTTCCATTGAATATGAAAATTTTGGACCAGAGATAGGGATGCCAAAATCGGTAATGGCAGCTTATTTAGCAAAGGCCAGTGAAACTTTTCTGGTTGTGGAATTTGGAACTGTCATTGCAGGTTATATTATGGGAACGATGGCACTCCAAGCAAACCTTATTGATGAGTATTTTTTTAGTGTTCCCTCCCAGTCGATTTCTGAAGCTTATGTGGCAGTTACAGGATTGTCTGTTTCAGAGGCCTTTCAAGGCCAGGGGATTGGCACGATGCTTTTGGCGGCGATGAAAGACCTAGTTGTTTCCAAAGGGCATAAAGGAATTGTTTTAACTTGTGAAGAAGGTCTAGTGCCTTATTATGAGATGAATGGCTTTGAAGACTATGGTTTATCCGAATCAAAACTGGGGAATCAAGAATGGATTAAAATGGTTTGGTTAGCTCAGGATAGAGCTGATATTGTTACGAAACCATAACAAATAGCCTCTAAGATTGCATTTATAGCTATTTTACGCTATAATGGCGTTTGATAAAGATTAGGAGGACAAGCCTTGACTGATAATCAAAACGACACTAATAAGGTCGGGAATCAGCCGTTGAGCTTCAAAGAACAAATCCTAGCTGATTTAGAAGAAGCCGTAAGACAACGTCGCCTTCGTGAAGAAGAAGAGTTAGAAAAGGAAAGACTAGCTAAAGAAGAAGCAAAGCATCAAGCTGAGCTAGAGCTGCAACGTCTAGAAAGTCTTCAAGCTCAAAAAGAGGCTGCGCTTGTATCAGCTGCTAAGGAGCAAGCCCGACAGGAAGCGGCAGCACGTGCCACTATCCAAGCTGAAAAAGCTCAAGAAGAGGCCAAGCGAGCCAAGGAAGAGGCTGCAAAAGCTCAAGCGATTGCTTTCGCTCAGATGGAGCAGGAGCAGGAGCGACTCAAACAGGAAGCTCTCAGTCGCCAGGTTACTGATGTAACTTTAGTTGCTGAATCAGAAAACGTGACTGAGCGAGATTTGGATCAGACACAATATTACGATAAGGGCACCTTGGCTAAGTCGTTGGCAACTCAGAATGATGACCTGGCAGAGACAAAGTCTCTTCCTGTTGATTTGATCGAGAATCAGCAGACAGGAATTGTTGAGGATTCGTCAGACAATGAAGAGTTAGAAAATAACGATAAACTTCGTCGCGACCGCCATCGCCAACAAAATAATCGGATTGCACGTAAGATTTCTCTTGGAATTGTAGCGGTAATCGCAGCTGTGGTTCTTTTGACTGGTATTTTCACCTATCGATTTATTTCATCTGCGATTGGTCCTGTAGATGCTGATTCAACCGAGTATGTTCAGGTTGAAATTCCATCCGGTTCAGGAAACAAACTGATTGGTCAGATTTTGGAAAAGGCAGGCGTGATTAAGAGTGCGACTGTTTTCAACTACTATACCAAATTTAAAAACTACAGTAATTTCCAAAGTGGTTACTATAATGTTCAAAAGAGCATGGACTTGGATGACATTGCCGAACTACTTCAACAAGGTGGAACTGCTGAGCCAGTAACTCCTGCGCTTGGTAAAATTCTGGTTCCTGAAGGCTATACAATTGAGCAAATCGCTGAGGCAGTAGCTGTTAATGCGGGATCTAAGAAGGGTGATGCGAGTCCTTATAAGGCTAAAGATTTCCTGAACTTAGTTCAAGATGAAGACTTTATTTCAAAAATGGTTGAAAAATATCCAAAACTGTTAGGAAGTCTTCCTGATGCTAATCAGTCGAAATATCAGTTGGAAGGTTATCTTTTCCCAGCGACGTATGCATACTATGATGGGACGACCTTGGAAGATATCGTTGATCAGATGTTGGCAGCGATGGATAGTAATCTAGCAGCCTATTATGACGAAATCGTTGCGAATGGTCAGACTGTAAATGATGTGTTAACCTTGGCTTCCCTAGTGGAAAAAGAAGGTTCTACGGACGATGATCGTAAGAATATTGCGAGTGTCTTTTACAATCGCCTAAATGCAGATATGCCATTACAAAGTAACATTGCAATTCTTTATGCGATGGGTACCCTTGGTCAGTCTACAACCTTGAAGCAAGATACGACGGTTGATACGTCTATCGACTCACCTTATAATGTTTACACTAATACCGGCCTAATGCCTGGTCCTGTAGACAGTCCAAGTCTAGCCGCTATTGAGGCAACAATGGCTCCTTCAGATACTGATTACCTCTACTTTGTAGCTGATGTCACAACTGGAGAAGTTTATTATACGACTGATTACGAAGAACATTTATCAAATGTTGAGAAATATGTGAACAGTAAGGTTAACTAAGGCTAATCTAACCTTGCTCACAATTTAAGATAATAAGAAAGAGGTTAAGGATCTAGGTCCAGCCTCTTGTCTTTGTCCCAGGTTATAAAGCCTGGAAATGATTAGCCCTCTAACTAAGACTATAAAAAAGAAAAGAGAAAACCATGGCAGAAAAAACCTACCCAATGACCCTAGCTGAAAAGGAACAGTTAGAAAAAGAACTTGAAGAATTAAAACTTGTCCGTCGTCCAGAAGTTGTCGAACGGATTAAGATTGCCCGTTCCTACGGTGACCTTTCTGAAAACTCAGAGTACGATGCCGCTAAAGATGAGCAAGCCTTTGTTGAAGGTCAAATTCAAATCCTTGAAACGAAAATTCGTTATGCAGAAATTATCAATAATGATGATATTGCCAAGGATGAAGTTGCTATTGGGAAAACTGTAACCATTCAAGTTGAAGGAAGCAAAGAGAAAAAAGTTTACCATATTGTAGGAGCGGCAGGTGCAGACATTTTCGCCTCTAAAATTTCTAACGAGAGCCCATTGGCCCATGCTTTAATCGGTAAAAAAGTTGGAGATAAAACAACTATCTCAGCCCCATCTGGAAGCTACCAAGCTGAAATCGTCGCTGTTAAGAAGACAAAGTAGATGGCCTTCAGACTGAATCACTAAATTTAGGTTTACTCTCTCTGCAAAGGGAGTAAACCCTTTTTTTATGCCTTGAAATGTGATAAAATAAAGTGTTATAAACTGAGAAATTGGAGGTGGTCACTTGCGTTGTCCAAAATGTCATAATACGAAATCCAGTGTTGTCGATAGTCGTCAAGCTGAAGAGGGTACTACTATCCGTCGTCGACGTGAATGTGATGACTGTCATACGCGCTTTACAACCTTTGAACGGATTGAAGAGCTTCCTCTTTTGGTTATTAAAAAGGATGGGATGCGGGAGCAATTTTCACGCGAGAAAATCATCAACGGGATTATCTATTCGGCTCAGAAACGTCCAGTTTCTCGCGATGAGATTGACCTGGCTGTGACCAAAATCGAACGTGACATTCGTCGGGATTATGATGGCGAAGTTCCTAGTTCAGTTATTGGAAATAAGGTGATGGATACCTTAGCAGAACTGGATGAAATTACCTATGTGCGTTTTGCCTCAGTTTACCGGAGTTTCAAGGATGTTGATGAGATTGAGGACCTGCTCCAGCAAATCTCCCAACGGGTGCGTGCAAAGAAGGGCAAAGTGAGCCATGAGACCGAATGAGACTTTCGTCTACTTAAAAAATAACCAGGTTTGTTACGACGGGGCCAGTCTGACTCAACTCTATCTTCCCATCATGGGGAAGGATGCCTTGGCGCTCTATGACTATTTCTACCATTTCTTTGATCATGGGTCTCAGAAACATTATTTTTCTGATATCCTCAACCAATTACAGTTCGGCATGGCTCCCATGGAGGAGGCGCTTGCCATTCTAACTGGTCTAGATTTGGTGGGCTTTTATAAGACGACGGAACATTATCTCATCCTTCTTAAGCCTGCACTAGGTAAGGAAGCATTTCTGGCCCAGCCGATTTATCGGAAACTTCTTGAGAATCGGATTGGTCAGCCAGCGGTTGAACGTCTTGAATGTCGCTTGCCTCAGACCTACAAGGATCTCTCCAAACGTTTTTCAGATGTTTTTGGAGATACTGGTGAAGTTGAGCTCAAGCCTGTCCAGTCTCAGACTCAGTTTGATTTAATGGCATTTAAGGATCGGATGAAGGCTGATGGCTTGGCTTTTGCTGATGAGGCCCATGATGTGATTGCCCTGCATAATATAGCAGAGCGGTACAACTTATCTTGGTATCAGACCTATCTTTTGGCCAAGGAGACTGCGGTGAATCTGACCATTTCACCCAAGCGCATGCAAATCAAGCAGGAGACTGCTGAGCAAGAGGCACAAAGTATGAGTGACTTAACCAAGGAAGAAGCCATTATTTTGCGGGAAGCCAAGGCTTGCAAGGCTGAGATTTTCCTAGCTAAAATCAAAAATTCCCGTCAAGCTGTGGTGACCGCTGATGAACAAAACCTGCTTCGTGACTTAGCCCAACGCGGCTTCCTCGATGAGGTGATCAACGTCATGGTCCTCTATACCCTCAACAAAACTCACTCAGCCAATGTCAATAAAACCTACCTGATGAAGATTGCCAATGATTTTGCCTTTAAAAAGATTGTTACGGCAGAAGAAGCTATCTGTCAGATGAGGGAGTTTACAGAGCGCAAGCCTGCAACTGCAAACAAGCCCACAAAACCTCAAAAAACCAATATTCCAGCTTGGAGCAACCAGGATTATAAAAATGAAACCACCGAGGACGATTTAGCCCGCCTAGAAGAGCTCAAGCGTCGTAGCCTCGAAAAACTAAGAAAGAAGGATGAGTAGATGGAAAAAGTCGGTCAGACCTTAGCCAATCAGGGGCGCCTGTCTCAGGGCTCTTACGATGACCTTGTTCAGACTATTTTGGCAGATAAGGATATCGCAACCTTTATTACAACGCAAGGCTTGACCGCTGATGAAATCAAGCTCAGCCTACCTAAATTTAATCAATACCTGATGGAAAAGGAACGTTTCCGCAATCAGGACCCTGGCTATCTGGCTAAGGGCTATGAGCCTATTCTTACCATGAATGAAGGCTATGCGGATGTTACCTATCTAGAGACCAAGGAACTCAAGGAAGCCCAGAAAAAGGCTGCCATTGAAGACCGGATTACCATTGTTAGCCTACCTAAGTCTTACAAGCATATTTCCTTTGACGATGTGCTTTTGGATGATGTTAAGCGAGTTGGTGTCTACGAACGCCTAGTTGACTTCGTGAGTTCCTATCCACAGGCGGGGCTCAAGGGCCTCTACCTCTATGGAGATATGGGAATTGGCAAGTCCTTCTTGCTGGCGGCCATGGCTCGTGAGCTGTCTGAGCAAAAAGGTGTTGCGACGACCATGATTCATTTTCCAAGCTTTGCCATTGATGTCCGTAATGCAATTACGACCGGTACGGTCAAGGAAGAAATAGATGCGGTCAAGGCAGCTCCAATCCTCATTATCGATGATATCGGGGCTGAGCAAACCAGCACCTGGATTCGTGATGAGGTCCTGCAGGTTATTCTCCAGTATCGGATGCTGGAAGAACTGCCAACCTTCTTCACGTCGAACTATAGTATGGCTGATTTGGAACAAAAGTTAGCTACGATGAAGTCTGGAGATGAGTCCTGGCAGGCGAAGCGCGTGATGGAGCGCGTTCGCTTCTTGGCTCAAGAAATGCACCTGCAAGGTGATAACAGACGCTAACTGAAAGCAAAAACTAATAACTGCTAATAGGGCCATTTAGGCCAGAAGAAAATGGACTGGTGAGCTGACACAGAGACGGCTCAGTCCCAACTAAAGGAGTACACATGAGTTTACCTACAGTGGCGATTGTCGGCCGTCCAAACGTCGGCAAGTCGACCCTCTTTAACCGTATCGCTGGTGAGCGTATTTCCATCGTTGAAGATGTGGAAGGCGTAACCCGTGACCGTATTTACACAACTGCCAGCTGGCTCAACCGTCAGTTTTCCTTGATTGATACTGGGGGAATTGACGATGTTGATGCTCCCTTCATGGAGCAAATTAAGCACCAAGCTGATATCGCTATGACTGAGGCAGACGTTATCGTCTTTGTTGTTTCTGGCAAGGAAGGCGTGACGGACGCAGACGAATACGTAGCTCGCATTCTTTACAAGACCAATAAGCCAGTCATTCTAGCGGTGAACAAGGTTGATAATCCAGAGCTCCGCAATGAGATTTACGATTTCTATTCACTTGGTCTGGGAGATCCTATGCCAGTTTCTTCTGTCCATGGGATTGGAACTGGGGATGTTCTTGACGCTATCGTTGAGAATCTGCCGACAGAACACGAAGAAGAAAATCCTGACATTATCCGCTTTAGCTTGATCGGTCGTCCAAATGTTGGGAAATCTAGTCTGATTAACGCCATTCTCGGTGAAGACCGCGTGATTGCCAGCCCAATTGCTGGAACGACCCGAGATGCTATTGACACCAACTTCTTTGACAGTGAGGGTCAAGAGTATACCATGATTGATACCGCTGGAATGCGTAAGTCTGGTAAGGTCTATGAGAACACGGAGAAATACTCTGTCATGCGTTCTATGCGAGCGATTGATCGGTCTGATGTCGTTCTCCTGGTTATCAACGCTGAAGAAGGCATCCGCGAATATGACAAGCGCATCGGTGGTTTTGCCCATGAAGCTGGTAAGGGAATCATCATTGTTGTCAATAAGTGGGACACGCTTGAAAAGGACAATCACACCGTCGCCCAATGGGAAGCGGACATCCGTGATAACTTCCAGTTCCTGCCTTATGCCCCGATTATCTTTGTCTCTGCGGTAACCAAGCAACGCCTGCACAAGTTGCCTGAGATGATTAAGCGAATCAGTGAGAGTCAAAGCACTCGTATCCCATCTGCGGTCTTGAATGATGTCATTATGGATGCCATTGCCATCAACCCAACGCCGACTGATAAGGGTAAACGCCTGAAAATCTTCTATGCGACCCAGGTTGCGGTCAAACCACCAACCTTTGTGGTCTTTGTCAACGAGGAAGAGCTCATGCATTTCTCTTATCTGCGTTTCTTGGAAAATCAAATCCGTCAGGCCTTTGGCTTTGAAGGGACACCGATTAAACTCTTAGCGCGCAAACGTAAATAAACTTAACTGGCGTCGGTTTGTCACCGCGTCAGTTTTTTAGAAGGGAACTATCCATGTATCAAGAATTGTCAACCTATCTGAGCTATCAGGGCGACCATTACATCAAGCCAGAAAGGGCGGGGGCCCTGGCTCCTCTCATGGTCGAGCTCAAAGATGCCGGTCAAGAGGCTCGAAAAGTGTTCACCAGTCTGTCAAAGGCTCTGGAAGAGCGCATCAGGCCTTTTAAGATGACCAGAGTATCCAACTGGGCCAATCAGGCTCAAATTGCCCGCCCCCATTTTTGGACCTATTATCGCCTGCCTGAGGACTCAGAGGATGATGTGGCCCTTGCTATTAGGCTTTATGGCGAGTCTGATGACTTTGGTGTGTCCGTTGAAGTGAGTTTTATTGAGCGCAAGAAGTCGGAGTCGACACTGGCGAAGCAAGCGCGCGTGTTGTCCGTGCCCATAGCAGAGCCCTTTTATTATATTGTTCAGGTTGACGGAGTTAGCCACCGAGAGCCTGGTACGGAAGGCAATCGTCAGTCCCTCCAAGAAGGTCTGGCCGCTGGTCAGGTTCGTAAGGTCCTTGTTAAAACGGATATCCCTATAACAGCCGACCTCAGTCAAGAAGGGCTCCTTAATCAACTGGTTGAGCGAGTTAACCTAGCCATGCCCTACCTGCAAGCGACTAAAGAGGCCGAACACTAATACTCCTCCTAAATCAAAGCTATAGGCCGTTAGGGCTCCTTGCCTAACTCCATTTATGCCTGCGTCAACCTGGCTTGTCTCTTTTGATTTTGAGTGAGTATAACTTGACTGAAGCAACCTAAAAATCTGAACATTGGACGCTCAAAAAGTTTGTGAAATTCTCTTATTTATAATGGTTATTATTAATGTAAACCCTTTTAGAATTAGGGTTGACAAGGTCTTGAGTTTGTGATATTTTAGCAGGGTATTACTTTTCCAAAATCAAAACAATAGTGGATTTGGATGGCTGAAATGAAATCAGTTTTGGTTCCTGTTTACTCCATTTAACTTTAGATTTTTGAAGGGTTTACTATGAAAGATTTAGGAGATTTTCAATGAGAAAATACGTCTATATATTGTTGTCCTCTGCTCTGCTATTGACTGCCTGCTCAGTAGGAAATAGTCAATCCTCTTCAAGTGATTCAAAGGCAACTAGCAGCCAAACGACTGCAGCTAATAATGAAGCCTTGACCAAGGCAACTGAAAGCTATAAGGCCTTTGTTGAAGAGCAAATTGATGACCTCTTAACGGATACCGAAGCCTGGGCTGAAGTGCTCAAGTCTGGGGACTTGGAAAAAGCCAAGGTCCAATATCCAGTCATCCGTATGGCCTATGAGCGCTCAGAGCCGATTGCAGAATCTTTCGGAGAATCTGACGTGAAAATCGACTTCCGTGAAGCGGATTACGTGGCTGAAAATGGCTCAGACGAAGGTTGGTCAGGTTTCCACCGCATTGAAAAAATCCTCTGGACTGAAAATACAACCAAGGGAACAGAAGAATATGCGGACCAACTGGTTAAAGACATCAAGGAACTCAAGGCCAAAATTGCAACTGTTGATGTGACGCCTGACGTGATGTTGACAGGTGCAGTTGACCTCCTCAATGAAGTTGCGACCAGTAAAATCACTGGTGAGGAAGAAATCTTCTCTCACACAGATCTCTATGACTTCCGTGCTAACATCGAAGGAGCTGAGGAGATCTTCAAACTCTTCAAGTCTAGCATCGAAGAAAAGGATGCCGAACTTGCAACAAGTATTGAGACAGAATTTGCGAATGTTAACAGCCTACTGGATGAGTACATGACTGATGACACTAACTACAAACTTTATACAGATCTGACAGAAGCAGATACTAAAAAATTGGCAGAAGCGGTAACTAAACTCGGTGAACCTCTGTCACAAATGGGTGTCATCTTAGAATAGGACTTGGCTATGACGGAAGAAAACTTTTTCGATAAGAAAATGAGCCGTCGTGAATTTCTCAAAAAAGCAGGTATTGGAGGAGCTGGGCTAGCCCTAGGTGCTTCTGCAGCATCTGCTTTTTTTGGACAGGCGACGGAAGAAGCTCGAGACAGCTTTGATGGCGATGAAGAAATTCCTTTTTATGGAAAACACCAGGCTGGAATTACGACGCCGGTGCAAAAGCATGTCTATCTCTGTATCCTTGATTTGGCTAGTACAGATAAGACCAGTATCCAAGAGCTCTTTAAGGATTGGACCAGCTACATCGCTAAGATGGTCGAGGGGGAATTGGTTAAGGAGACTGAGGCTAATTCTTTTAGACCTCCTCATGATACGGGAGAAACTGTTGGCATCAAACCTCACCGTCTAACCGTAACAGTTGGTGTGGCTGGGACCTTCCTCGATAAACTAGGGATGTCTGACAAGAAACCTGCCGCCTTAAAGGACCTGCCAGCCTTTCCACGTGACCAACTCAGGGAGGAATTTACTGGCGGTGATATCATCATCCAGGCCTGCTCGGATGATGCCCAGGTATCCTTCCATGCAGTCCGTAATCTGGTCCGTAAGGGCCGTAATCTGGTTACCATGAAATGGAGCCAGGCTGGCTTTTTAGCCATTGGCGGTCGAAATCAGACACCACGTAATCTCTTTGGTTTCAAAGATGGTACGGTGCAACCCGACAAGAAAGACTATGATAATCAACTCTGGGTGACAGATGAGGGCTGGCTCAAGGGCGGTTCCTATTTCATCATCCGTAAGATTGCCATGTATTTGGAGACCTGGGACAGGACCAGCCTGCATGAGCAGGAAGCCACCTTTGGTCGCTATAAGGAAAGTGGCGCACCATTTGGTAAGAAAAATGAGTTTGATGAAGTCGATTTGAATCTCAAGGATGAAAATGGTGATCCCCTCATTCCGGTTGATTCCCATGTTCGTTTGGCCAGAGAATCAGGTGCTCAAATCCTGAGACGGGCCTATTCTTACTCAGATGGTCTAGATAGCAAAACTGGACAGTTTAATACAGGCTTGCTTTTTCTCTGTTTCCAAAAGGACCCTGAGCAATTTGTCACCATCCAGAAAAATCTAGGAAGTGCAGACAAGCTCAATGAGTATATTAGTCATATTGGTTCAGGTGTCTTTGCAGCCTTTCCAGGTGTCAAGAAGGGAGGCTACCTTGGTCAAAAACTCTTTGAATAAATGGTGGCTTGGGCTTTTTACTTTACTGATGAGTTTGGTACTTGCGGTACCAGCATGTGCCTCTAATGATTATGCTGATTTCTTTGTTCAAATCACCGATGCAACCTCAGCACTTAAGGATGGTAATGAAGAAGAAGCCAAGGCAATCTTGGCTCAACTTCAGACTGATTTTGCAGCAGTTGAAAATCACGACTCTGAGGCAGGGCAAGCCGTCACTAAGGCTATGGCTGTTCAGGGGGATTTAAAGGAAAGTGATCTAGTGGCAATTTCCAAAGCTCTTTTGGCCTTTGACCAGGAGCAGAATCCAATAGACCTGGATGCTGAAAAAAACAAGCTACTGACGAAATTACAACCTGAGTACGACAAACTTCAGGCGGCGATTGACCAGCAGGATATTGAAACAGTCAAGACTGCCTTTAAAAACCTCAACACGATCTGGACTCGCAATGAGGGGATTGTCCGTGACAATGCGGCTCACTACGGTAATATAGAAACGGCGATTTCCTTCCTCAATGCCTCAACCGTGGCAGATCCTGTTGACTTTGCGACCATCCAGTCTAACTTCGACGCTGTAAAAGTAGCAGTTCAATCCTTTATAGATGGGGATGACTTATCGAGTACGACCTCAGAAAATCTGACTCTGGCAGATGGGATTGACCTCCTCAAATCCGCCCTGAAAGACTTTCAGGCTGGAGAAACCAGTAAGGCTAGTCAGACCATGAAGGAGTTTGTGACTATCTGGCCTACCATAGAAGGGGACATCTCAACTCGGGATAATGCCCTTTACACGCGGGTGGAGAGTGAGTCGCCGGTCATCATGGTCAAGGGATCGGATAAGGCTTATCAGGACAAGCTTCAGGCTCTGATTGATGATTTGTCAGCTATTGATACGGACGCTTCCTATAACTTCTTTGATGCAGCCTTGATTCTCCTTCGTGAGGGAGTAGAAGCCTTGCTCATTGTCTTAGCCCTTGTGTCTTCGCTCAAGGCTACCAAGCAGCGTAAGGACTTGCCTTGGGTCTATGGTGGAGCAGTGGCAGGGATTGCGGCCTCCGTCTGTGTAGCCTACCTGCTGCAGAAACTTTTCCCAACCCTGGCTGCGAGCTCCAATCGTGAGATCCTCGAAGGATTTGTTGGTATCGTAGCCGTCGTCCTGATGTTTCTCATCGGGATTTGGCTCCATAGTAAAGCTTCCGTTAAACAGTGGAATGACTTTATGAATCGTCAGATGAAGGTTGTGACGACTTCCGGTAGTTTTATTTCCATGTTCGCCCTTTCTTTCCTCGCGGTCTTTCGTGAGGGGGCGGAGACCATCCTCTTCTACGTGGGGATCTTACCAAAAATCACGACCAGTCAGCTAGTGCTAGGGGGTGTTATAGCGGTAGTGGCCCTAGTGATCGTAGCCCTTGCCATGACCTTCTTGACAGAGCGAATCGTGGCTCACAGGGTCTTTTTCTACCTAACCTGGCTACTCTACGGACTAGCCTTTAAGATGTTGGGAGTCTCCATCCATGCTCTGCAATTGACCAACCTCCTTCCCAACCATCTGATTGATGGTCTGCCGACGGTAGAGGTGATTGGCTTTTATCCGAGCTGGGAGACGGTAGCTCCGCAAGTGATTTTTGTGGGGCTGGTGGTCCTAGTAACCTTGAAGAATCGAGCGGCCAGCCATGACTAGAGACCAAGACCAAACAGTTGTCGAACACCTGACGGAATTCAGGCACCGATTTGTCTCTGTCTGTGTCTGCTTTGCTTTAGTTTTTGTGGCCAGTTTCTTCTTTGCTCCTCAAGTCTATGCCTTTCTGACCTCAGGCTTTGATCAGAAGTTGATCGTTCTTGGGCCAGATGATATCCTCTGGATTTACGTCCAGTTATCATCTATCATGGCCTTTACGGTCAGTCTCCCCTTTATGGTCTATCAGATTTGGGCTTATGTTAGACCGGCCTTGGAAGAGACCAGTTCACGCCTAGTTGGGATTTACATTTTAGCCATTTTCCTCTGTTTTATCGGAGGACTAGCCTTTGGCTTTGTCTTTGTCACCCCCAATCTTTTGCGCGTGCTATTGTCGCTGGGACAAGGGTTGTTCGAGACACAGCTAACGGCGAGAAACTACTTGAACTTTGTTCTTCATACCAGTTTACCCCTGGCGCTTATCTTTGAGATGCCTGTTTTGGTTGCTTTTTTGACCTCGCTCTCTATCCTTTCGCCGACTTTTTTGGTAAACTATAGACGATACGCCTATTTCATCTTGTTGGTTTTAGCAGTCGTTTTGACCCCTGCCGACTTCATCAGTGATTTGGCGATGACCCTACCGCTGATAGGAATTTATGAAATCAGTCTCCTCGTCAGCCGGATAATCAGTAGAAAGAAGAAGTGATATGGGAATTTTAGGTGACATTGGCGCACCCGGTTTGATTATCCTCATCCTGGGAGCCCTCTTGATTTTTGGACCCAAACGCCTGCCAGAACTAGGCCAAGCTGTGGGAAAAATGCTGGCGGAATTCAAAAAAGCCTTCAATGGCAAGGATGACGACAGCACCAAGGATGACAATAAAGAGTAGAAATAAAAAACCAGCCACGACAAGATAAGACTCTTGTCGTGGCTGGTTTTGTTCTACTCTTCTCAAATTAAAATGATAGGTCCTTAGGTTTTCTTATCTAACTCACTTATGTGTGTGTAAAACTAGAGTTTGAGTGAGTGTAGGTGCTTACGACTAATTACCTTCTCATCAACTGTCGATAGTGGTTAGGGGTGATGTGGTAGTTTTCTTTGAAGATGCGGAAGAAATGGCTTTCGCTAGCATAACCAATTTGGTCAGCGATGGTGGCAATGGGTAGGTCACTCGTCGCCAGTAAGTCCTTGGCAAGCCGTAATTTTTCAGCAAGAAGCAGTTGAGATATAGTCTGGCCGGTGGTCTTTTTGATATGTCGGGAGAGATAGTTGGCATGATAGCTGAGCTCGGTTGCAAGCTGGGCCTGACTAATGTTGCCTTTGTGGTAAGAGATCAAGTCTAGGCATTGGGCAGTTAATTTGTCTCGGTTAGGATTTGAAATGGTAGTTTTTTTCTGACTGAGATGATGAAGAACTTGGAGAAAGTTACCTATGACGCTTAAGTCAGACTGGAAATCTTGGTTAATATAGCTCAGTAAGAACTGCTCCAAAGCACGCTCAAAATCAGGCTGCTTGGCCTCTAGCTCTTGTCTGGTAAAATGCTCTGCTATGGTCATAAAATCAGAGGATAAACTGATTGTAGAAATCAAAGCTAGCAAATCTGGATGAAGGAGAAAATCAATGACTAGAATCTGATCCTTCTCAAGGGGGGCCAGAAGATGCTCGGTCTTTGGTGGGATGATACTGATATCGCCTTCCGTCATGATGAGAGGTTCCTGATTGATGATTTGGATGAGTCGGCCTTTGGCAACGTAACAAATCTCTAGGTAATCATGGTAGTGCAGGCGTGAAGGCTCATTTAAGGGATGGCAGACCAGACCGAGTTGACTCTGACTATCTAGGCCTATACCTGCTAGAACATCTGCCATGGCGAAAAAGCTAGCCTGGTCCTGAAGCTTGGTAAAGGGCATAAAATCAGGATCATCATAGATATAGCTAGCCATATCTGTAGTAGAATCTTTGGATGTTTTGAATGTCGGGAGTACATTTAATAAATCTTCGGAAATCATGGTTTCACCTCAAAAGTCATATTATCACAGTCTTTAGATATAAGCAAGCATTGTAAAAAATTTCATGACAGCTTATAATGAGGAGAAAAATCATCAAGTTAAAAGAGGTATCTCATGAAAAATCGAGCATCCTTATGGACAGGCCGTTGGATTTCATCTAGCCAAGCGACGATCTCAGAAGAACCAGCATTTACGCTAGAAGAAATGTTCTCAGGCAAACTCCGCCCGCAAGCGCCTGTTGAAGAACGGCTGCACCCGTCGGTTTATTTCAAAAAACTTTTTGACTTGACTGAGCTTGTTGAGAAAGCGGAACTCATCATCACCAGCCAAGGGATTTACCAGGCCTATCTTAATGGTAAAAAGGTTACGGATGCCATTTTTACCCCAGACTACACCCAGTACGAAGACGACCTTATGTATCAGACCTATGACGTGACGACTCTCTTGCAGGCTGGGACCAATGTGCTAGCTATTGAGCTAGCGGACGGTTGGTACGCTGGTCGTGTCAGTGTCCAGGGTGGAAGCGCCCAGTTTGGGAATCAGTTGGCTGTCCTGGCAGATTTGACAGTGACCAATCAGGCTGGAGAAGAGCTGGTCATCGGGACCGATGCCACCTTCACAGCTGGAACTGGTAAGCATGTCTATGCAGACATTCAAATCGGCGAAAAACAAGACCTGCGTTTAGACAATGACTGGAAAATAAGTTCTAGCGATTTGGCAGAGCAAGCCATGGTCATCGAGGCTGACTACGCTCGCTTGACCCCTCAGGTTGGTCCTATGGTTTACCGTAAGGAAGTCTTGCCTGCTCAAAAAATTTGGTCAGAGGGTGACAGTCTAATTGTCGATTTTGGTCAAGTCATTGCAGGGCGTGTACGACTCACGGCGGATATTGCCGATGGTCAGGAGGTTATCCTTGAACACGCTGAAGCCCTTAACGAAAACGGTCTTTTCTTCAAAAATATCGTTGGCCGGAACAAGGATGCAAGAGATATCTTTGTTGGGCGTGGTCGTCGAGAGGTTCTAGAGCCTGACTTTACCTTCCATGGTTTCCGCTATGTAAAAGTAACAGGACTGGCCAGTCTTGACTTCGCTGATATTGAAGCCATTGCCATTTATTCTGACATGGTTGAGACTGGAAAATTGGTGACCAGTGATGCCAAGGTCAACCAGCTCCTTTCAAATATCCTCTGGAGTCAAAAGGGCAATATGTTGTCCATTCCAACGGATTGTCCGCAACGGGAGCGGGTTGGCTGGACAGGAGACATGCAGGTTTTTGCACCGTCTTCTACTTTCTACTTGAACACCAACGACTTTATCCAGCGCTGGCTTAAGAGTGTTCGCCTGACTCAAATGGAAAACGGTAAAATCATCGATTACAGCCCTATGCCGCTGGATGGACGTAATTCTGCCTTCACAGGGACCTATTCCTCTGCTGGGTGGGGGGATGCCATTATCATGGTACCGTGGACTCTCTATGAACGTTATGGAAATCGGGAAGTCCTGGAGGAAAACTACGAGGCGATGCTTCAGTGGTTTGCCTATGAGCAAGAGAGCGCTGCAGGAGATAAGGATGGTGACCGTCGTTATATCTGGGATACGAAGTTCCATTATGGAGACTGGATGTTCCCAACCTTTATGATGGCCAATCCTAATCCCATGAGGACAGCAGAAGTGACCAAAGACTTGGTTGCGACGGCCTTCCTAGCTCATTCAGCAGAACTTTTAGCGGGTATTTCTGAGGTTCTTGGAAAGGATGGTCAAGTCTACCTCGACTATGCGCGTGAGGTGAAGGCTGCCTTTGCCAAATACTTTGTCACAGAAGATGGAAAATTGACTTCGGACTATCAAGGTTGCTATGTCCTTGCCTTGGCCTTTAAGATGACTGATAGAGCCACAGAAGCTAAGTTGATTGCTCAGCTTGTCCAAAAAATCAAGGAAAATGGCAATCGCTTAGACACAGGATTCTTGTCTGTTCCTTATCTCTTGGATGTCTTGTGTGAACATGGTCATGCAGATTTGGCCAAGACCATCTTCTTCCAGGATGCTTGCCCATCTTGGTTCTATGAAGTCAATCAGGGCGCTACAACCATTTGGGAATCTTGGGCAGGCATTCAGCCCGACGGTAAGGTCGGAACCTTCTCCTTTAATCATTATGCCTTTGGCTGTGTCCTGGACTGGATTATTCGTGAGACGGTAGGCTTAAAAGCAAGTGCTCCAGGTTTTAAAGCAGTTCAGATTAAGCCATCCCTAGAAATTGTAGAAGATTTTGAACTGTCTTATGAGTCAGCAACTGGGCCAATCCATATCACCAAGGTTGGCAAAGATTGGACTGTGCGTGTGGCTGACGGTGTGAGAGTTGATATAGACTTAACAGCAGTAGCTGGCAGACTTATAGATTAGCCGTCTACTGACAAAGGTTGAAGAAGAGGGAGTTAATCCTTTTCAAATCAAAGTGATAGATTACGAGGCTGATACTCACTCAAAAGCTTAACAGATAAGGCAGGTTGTTGCAGATATGAGTAGTTTAGGCAAGGAAATCTAATGACCTATCGTTTAGATTTTTGAAAAGTCTGATAAGTTCAGGCGGTGGTTCTCGATTACCTCTTCTATTTTTACTTAAATCACAAAAAAACGGCGATTGAGCCGTTTTTTGTTTGAATTATTTCGGAGCAATAACGTCTACACCACCCATGTAAGGACGAAGGACTTCAGGAATGGTTACAGAGCCATCTTCATTTTGGTAGTTTTCCAAAATCGCACAGACTGTACGACCGACAGCCAAACCTGATCCGTTGAGGGTGTGGAGGAGTTTAACCTTGCCATCAGCTTCATCACGGTAGCGGATTTGGGCACGACGGGCTTGGAAATCTTCCGTATTTGAGCAAGATGAAATTTCACGGTAGGTGTCTTGTGCTGGCAACCAAACTTCTAAGTCATAGGTTTTTGCAGCTGAGAAGCCCATGTCCCCAGTGCAGAGGGTGATTACGCGGTATGGTAAGCCCAATTTTTGGAGGATATTCTCAGCATTGGCTGTCATTTTTTCCAACTCATCGTATGACTCTTCTGGCTTAGCAAATTTCACCATTTCTACCTTGTGGAATTGGTGAAGGCGAATCAAACCACGGGTATCACGGCCAGCAGAACCCGCTTCAGAACGGAAGGAAGGGCTCATGGCTGTAAAGTAAATTGGCAGGTCCTTACCGTCGATAATTTCATCGCGGTAGTAGTTGGTTAACGGCACCTCAGCTGTAGGAATAAGGACAAATGGACGCTCCTCGTCTGCGATTTCAAAGGTATCTTCCTTGAATTTTGGATATTGGCCAGTTCCGAACATGGAGTCGCGGTTAACCATGTAAGGTGGGATGATTTCCGTGTAACCTTCTTCCGCATGTTGGTCCAACATGAAGTTATAGAGGGCACGCTCCAAACGAGCTCCCAGTCCCTTGTAGAAGAGGAAGCGAGACCCAGTCACCTTTGCGCCACGTTCCCAGTCTAGGATATCCAAATCTTCTCCCAAATCCCAGTGGGCCTTAACTTCAAAGTCAAATTGACGAGGTGTTCCCCAACGGCGAACTTCAACGTTTTCGTCTTCGTCAGCACCAACGGGCACGCTGTCGTGTGGGGTATTTGGCAAGATGGTAATGATTTGGTTGAGTTGGTCATCGATTTGAGCCAAATCAGCATCGATTGCCTTGATATCTGCAGATAGGGCCTGCATGGCAGCGATTTGTTCGCTAGCGTCTTCCTTGTTGCGTTTGGCTTGGGCGATTGCCGCAGAGGCAGTGTTGCGGTCTGCTTTAAAAGCTTCTGATTGCACCAAGAGTTGTCGGCGTTTTTCATCCAATTCCTTGATTTGCATGAGGGTTTCTTCAGCCACACCACGGTTGGCTAATTTGGCAGCGACACCTTCAAAATCGGTGCGGATACGTTTTAAATCGAGCATAATGTCTCTCCTTTGAATACAAAAATAGGCGCAGTGATGATCATGCTGGAGTGCTTTCACACGGTTCCATCCAGCTTCACAATTACTGTGCCCTTAATCTTATTGACAATAATAACACGGTAGAATTTCACATGCCCTCCCTATCTGCTCGCAGCACCCGCAGACTTTCTGAAAAAGAGGCACACCCTACTTATCCGATGTGGCTATTATAGCGAATTTTTCCGAATTTGTAAACTGTTGTCTTGAAAAATAGCAGAGCTCGATCAGTTCTGATTTTCCATTTTCTTAGAAAAATACCTAACTTATTGGAATGCTTGAGGAACTTCTCTTAAATCAAAACTATCTGTCATTGAGGTTTCTTGTTTAACTCTCTTCTGTCTGCATCAACTTGTCTCGTCTTACAATATTTTGAGTCAGTTTGCATCTTCTCCATTTTGAGTTAGCTCTTTTTAAACAGCCCCTTGACCTTACGACTGATGGTTTGGAGGAGTGTCGGAAGTTTTACAACCTTATCGTTGCCGATTTGTTCACGAGCAAGCTTGAGAATTTTTCCAGACTCCTGTGAAGCAAAGAGGAAGCGACTCTTGTCTGTATAGACTTCAAAGTGTCGACTAACCTTGTTATTAACCACGTTTGCACCAATTTTATCGATGCTGGTCCAAGGAATTTGAATGTAGCGCTCAACATTAGTATCTGGGTAAAACTCAAGTGCCTTGTCGCCGATTAAAAATTGCCCGACCTTGTTCCCAACAGCCATATAGGAAACTCCCTTAGTCTGGACAAGGACCTTACTATTCAATGATTCTGCCATGTGTACTCCTTTTCTAATGCTATTATAACAAGAAAGAGAGTGGGACGGAAGTCCCAAACTCTCTTGAGGGTTAATCTTACATGATTCCGAAGAAACGAGCAGCGATACCAACGATGAAAAGTCCGATAATCATTGTGATTGGAGTGACTTTTTTCTTAAGCAAATACATGCACAAGAAGGTCAAGAGGAGACCCATCAAGCCTGGAATCAAGGAATCAAGCTGACCTTGGAGGGTCTGTGCTTGTTCTGGATAGAGGCTAAGACCATCGAGAGCCTGACCAAGGATTCCTTGGAGTTGCTCACCTGTCACGTTTCCTTGAGGGAATTCGATATAGGCACCTTCAGACAAGATTTTTGAAGGCAGGTTAATGGCAAAGGTGATGGATACCCAACGTTGTACCAAGACCGCGAGGATAAACATACCGAGGATTGAAGCCCCTTTAGTGATGTCTTGGAGGATACCACCTGACATGTCTTTAGTGATTTCAGAACCAGCACGGTAACCAAACTCTTGTGTCCACCAGAGGAAGAACATACGGATGGCGTTCCAACCGAGGAAGAAGATGAGTGGTCCCATGATGTTACCACCAGCCATGGCGATAGAAGCACCTAGTGCTCCAAGAATAGGACGAACAGTAAACCAGAAGACTGGGTCTCCGATACCGGCCAAAGGTCCCATCATACCAATTTTAACCCCTTGGATGGCGGTATCGTCGATAGCTGCACCGTTAGCACGTTCTTCTTCAAGGGCAAGTGTTACCCCGATGATTGGAGAAGCTACGTATGGGTGGGTGTTGAAGAATTCCAAGTGACGCTCGAGAGCAGCAGCTTGATCTTCTTTTTTAGTGTAAAGCTTTTTGATAGCTGGGATCATGGCATAGGCCCAACCCAAGTTTTGCATACGCTCATAGTTCCAAGAACCTTGAAGGAAGGTTGAACGCCACCAAACTTTTTTACGATCACTTACGGAAAGTTGAATTTTTTCAGTCATAATGTACAAGCTCCCTTCTTAGTAGTCTTCGAGAATGTCGCCGATTGGGTCATTTGAACCAGTAGAACCACCGTTTCCTGAACCACCTTGCTTAGACAAGTTGAGGTAGATAAGGGCGATAGCTACACCGATAACACCGAGGGCGATGAGGGTAAGGTCGCTAAGGGCAGCAAAGGCAAAACCGAGAGCGAAGAATGGCCATACTTCACGAGTAGCCATCATGTTGATAACCATGGCATAACCAACGGCAACAACCATACCACCACCAACGGCCATACCACCTGACAACCAAGCTGGCATTGCAGCAAGAACAGATTGAACTGCTTCAGCAGGGATAGCAAGGAGAAGGGCTGCGGGAACAGCGATACGAAGACCTTGAAGGACAAGGGCGATCAAGTGATAACGTTCAACGGCTGCAAAGTTCGCATCTTTAGCTGCATTGTCAGCACCGTGAACGAGACCAACTGAGATAGTACGAACGATCATGGTCAAGAAGAGACCAGCAACGGCAAGAGGGATAGCAGTTGTTGTTGCAACTGTGATACCAGTGCCCGAGAAGTCACCACCTTTAACCATGATAATGGCAGCAGCAACAGAAGCAAGGGCAGCATCCGGAGCAACCGCTGCACCGATGTTTGCCCAACCAAGGGCAATCATTTGTAGGGAACCACCGAGCATAACGCCGGCAGCTAAGTTACCTGTCACCGCACCTATAAGGGTACAGGCAACCAATGGTTGGTGGAATTGGAATTCGTCCAAGATACCTTCAAGACCAGCTAAGAAGGCAACGAAAACCACCAAAATTGCAGAAATAAATGAAATATCTGACATTGTAGATTTCCTTTCCAAATTGTGTAGAGGCAGGGCCTCTGATCAAATAGTTAGATTTTTGGGACCTCTAGCCATGCTAGGTTAAGCAATTTCATCCTTTTGGGTGAGTTTGCTTTGGCATGGGTTAAGTGAGTCTCAAGTGACCAAATTATTGAACGTTGGCCTTGTTGATAAGCTCGAAGAGGTCTTTTTTGCTGTCATTTGGCACCTTGCGGACATCAAATTTCACACCGAGATCACGCAATTTTTCAAAGGTAGCCACGTCGTCTTTGTCCATAGAAAGAACATTATTGACCATGGTTTTACCTGTTGAGTGGGCCATTGAACCGACGTTGAGTTCTTCAATCGGCACGCCTCCTTGGATTGCTTCGAGAGCTTCCTGTGGAGTTTCAAAGAGGATAAGCGCGTGCGTATTTCCGAAACGAGGGTCCTTAGCTGCTTCAATCAATTTACGGATTGGAACAACGTTTGCCTTAACACCGTTAGGTGCAGCTTGCTTAATCAAGCCCTTACGTAAGTCATCAGCAGCAACCTTATCAGAGGCTACGATGATACGGTCTGCCTTAGATGCAGGTGTCCAGTTTGTCGCAACCTGACCATGCAAGAGGCGGGTATCGATACGGGCCAAATTGATTTTCAATTTACCATCACCGATAACAGTTCCTTCAGGAATTGCACCCTGTGGTGCTGTAGCTTCAGCAGGAGCGGCAGTCGTTTCGTCGACAGGATTTAACTCCTCTGGAAGAGCCTTGATACCGTCCTTAGACTCTTTGATGATGTTGGCAGCAACTTGCTCAACGCCTGCATTCGCATCCATCATACGCTCTGTGTAGGCTTGAATCAACATCGGCAAGTTGAGACCAGTGATGATGGCAAATTTACGATCTGGATTTTCAGTAGCGACACGACTAGCCTGGTTAAATGGTGAACCAGACCACAGGTCAGCCAAAACCAAGATCTCATCATTTGCATCAAATGTGCCAATGGCGTCATTGAACTTAGCATATAAATCATCTGGACCTTCGCTTGGCATAAAAGTAACAACAGCAACTTTTTCTTGTTCGCCAAAAATCATTGAACCAGACTGATGAATGCCAGCAGCAAATTCACCATGACTTGCAATAATGATTCCAATACTCATTATTGTTCCTCCTTAAAAATTCTTTTCATAAACATTTCGTTTCCGAAACTATTTACGGGTAACATTGTAACCCTCTTATATGAAAATGTCAACCGTTTTCAAAAAAATACTATTTGTAAATATACGAAAAAGAATATTAGAAATTTAAGGTTTTCACTCCCGTAATCTCTATAAACAATATAATATAATATTTATTTTTATATTAAATGTATCGTAAATTCAATTTTCTACAATTTAGATGAATAAAATCAAAAGAAAAACATGAAATAATTTCTGTAAATTTCAGAAATTATTTCATGGTGCAGGTGGATTTTAATTAAAGAAATAAGGCTTCCAAGGTCCGAGCGACACCGTCTTCATCGTTGGTCCAGTTAGTTTGTTCCTTGGCGAAGGGAAGCAGGAGTGGATTAGCATTTTTCATGGCATAGCCAGTGCCTGCGTAGGCCAGCATTTCCGTATCATTGTGCTCGTCCCCAAAGGCAATCAAATCTTGGGGGTCACGGTTGAGGGTTCTTAGGAGATAATCTAGAGCATAGGCCTTGTGTACCCCTTTTGGTGCCATTTCAAGGATATTAAGTGGTCCTCCCCAAGAGTCCACCTCAACCTGATTGTTCAGATAGGATTTGAGAGTGTCAGCGATTTGATACTTATCCCTATTCCGAGTTTGCATCAGAAGGGCATTTGGATCGCTGGTAATCTTAGAAATCTCCAAGGTCATAGCATCTGTAATGGCCTCGAGACCAAAAAGAGCCGGATTGATGGTGGAGCGATCCTGATAGCTCAGAAACACCTTATCCTTGTACTCGCTGGCTACGAAGTCCATCTCGAAGTCATCTTGGACCTTGAGCACATCCAGGAGAATATCCCTATCAATCCTCACGCTGTGTTCAAAGTTCCACTTTTGCCCAGGGATATGGGTAAGGGCGCCATTAAAGGTAATCATGGGACCTGTCAGGCCCAGTTCCTTGTAAAATGGCAGAGCCATACGGAAGGGACGGCCTGTAGAGATGATGATTTGGTGGCCTTGGCTACTAATTTTTTTCAGGGTATCGATCGTATAAGCTGACAAGGTCGAGTCGCTTCTGAGCAGGGTCCCGTCCAAGTCAATGGCAATCATTTTCTTATTCTTAGTCATGCAAGCATTATAGCAAAGTTAGAGTAAAATCACAATTCTCAATATGAGCTTACTTGAAAAGTTAGTACGTTTTTAAGATTACATGCTATAATAGTAAACAAGTTTTGTAATGGAAAATTCAAGGAGGATTTTAGGATGCAGGAACCGATTTTTTTAGAGTCTGTCTTTCAGGAGAAAATCTGGGGTGGCCGTCAGATGGCTGATTATTTTGGCTATGCTATTCCAAGTGATCAGACAGGTGAATTTTGGGCGATTTCAGCTCATCCCAACGGTCCATCTATTTTAAAGAATGGTCCTTATGCGGGTAAAACCTTGGCTGAGGTTTATAGCCAAGCGCCTGAACTTTTTGGATATCCAGCGGAGCCAGTTTTTCCACTCTTGACCAAAATTATCGATTCTAGCGACTGGCTCAGTGTCCAGGTCCATCCTGATGACCGCTATGCTATGGCCCACGAGGGAGAATTGGGGAAGACAGAATGTTGGTATATCCTTGATGCTGCTGAAGGGGCTGAGATTATCTACGGCCAATCTGCTGCCAATCGCGAAGAATTGTCGGAAAAGATTGCTGTTGGGGATTGGGATGGGTTCCTGGAGCGTGTTTCTGTTAAAAAGGGTGACTTTTTCTACGTCCCAAGTGGAACCGTTCATGCAATCGGTCCGGGTATTATCTTGTTGGAAACCCAGCAGTCTAGTGATACGACCTATCGGATTTATGACTTTGATCGGGTTGATGACCAGGGGCAGGCGCGTGACTTGCATATCCAGCAATCCCTTGATGTGGTAACCTATGGCCCTGTCGCCAATAGCAAGCCCCAAACCTTGCAAGTGGATGCCTTGACTTCAACTCTTCTAGTGACCAATGATTATTTCACGGTTTACAAGTGGGAGGTGGCTGGGCCTCTTGAAATGACAAGAACAGCACCTTATTTGCTGATCAGCGTCATTGATGGTACTGGTCAGCTTGAAGTGGCAGGAAGGTCCTATCCTCTTCAAAAAGGCGAGCATTTTATCTTGCCACATACCGTTACGGATTGGCGCTTGGAAGGTCAAATGACCCTGATTGCCAGTCACACGAGCTAGGGCGGGCTGACTGCTTTGGCTGGTTGTGCTCTCCAAAATAAAAACCATACATTGTTAGGTTTCCCTGGCCAACTGTCTTATGTCAGTGTCACTCTGTCTCGTTTGGTTTTGAGTGAATATCCTCTCTTGGACAAAGGAGTTCTCTTGAAAAAAATTATTTCAGTTCATGTCTTTTTTGCAGTGATTTCGGCTGCCTTTTACTATAAAAATCCCTATGGTCCAAACTTAGTTTGGAATATGTTTTTGGCTTTGGCAGCCCTTGATTTTGCCTATGTTATGTACCGTTTGCGCAATCGTTTCTTGGTGGCTGTGCTGGCAATCTTGTGGTTGCTCTTTTATCCCAATACCTTTTACATGCTGACGGATGCGGTCTATTTTACCTGGGCCAAGGAGATTCTAACTGACCAACAGGCCCTGATTAACTTCTTTATCTTCATGTCCAGTATTTTATTTGGTGTGCTTTGTGGTGTCTATTCTTGGCAGTTGGTGGTGGAGAAGTTCAGGGTGGATAATCCTTGGCTACGTTATATAGCTATAGCAGGTCTATCCTTGGTGTCCAGCTTTGCCATTCACATCGGTCGCTATGCTCGCCTTAATTCCTGGGATGTTTTTACCGACCCTATGATGGTGGTTCGGGAGATTATGGCGGTGGCCAATAGCGGAGCCCTGTATTTTATCATCGGTTTTACCTGTTTTCAGGTGATGACTCTGGTCTTTACGGATAAGGATTATAGTTAGAGGGAACAAAACATCTCACTGATTTTTATCTAATTCATCCCTTGTTATAATGAGGAGCAGGTCCTGCCAAAGATCCTGCCCTTATTTTTTGAACAGTTGATTCGATCATCTCTGGAACTTGAAAAGCAGATAAAGCTGCCAATCAACCATTGCGTATGATTGTTTAATAGGTTGGACAAAAATCCAACCTTTTTTATTTCTCAGGTATTTGCTCTGCCATTGGTTAAAACCATCGATTAAAGCAGTCAAACTTTGTGCAGTAGCAGGAAGACATACACATTCGAGCTCTTTTCATATGGAGGCGGAAGGGGAATATTCAGGATATTCAGTTGGAGGAGATTGAGTGAATTTGGGCTGAGTAGTTTTTGAATCAGACACACGACACTCAATTAAAATAAAGTAAGGTGAAAAAGTGAAAATTCGTTTACCTGACAAAATCTATGGATGAAGTTAATCCCTTACATAGATCACAAAACAATAGGATAAAAATACCAAGGGTGAGCAAGCTTATTAAGAAAAGCGAAATCACAAGAAAAATTCGTGAAAATAAACTGGATAATTCGGGTGTCATGACGTAATAATCCTTGGTAAATAATATCAGGATTCATTTTGATACAAACCTAAGAATTAAACTAAAATACTTGAAAAGTGAACGATATTTTTGTATAATTTATTATTGTTCGTGAAAAATCAAAAATAAACCATGTTTTTCACTTATAAAGGAGAAATTTTTAATGGATAAGTTTTTTAAACTTAAAGAACACGGGACATCCGTGTCCACAGAAATCATGGCCGGTCTGACAACCTTCTTTGCCATGAGTTATATCCTCTTTGTCAACCCTTCTATCTTGGGTGCGGCAGGGATGCCGACTCAGGCTGTTTTTCTGGCGACTATTATCTCGGCTGTCATTTCGACGCTGATTATGGGACTTTTTGCCAATGTACCTTATGCCTTAGCTCCAGGTATGGGACTCAATGCCTTCTTTACCTATACAGTCGTCTTTGGACTTGGTTTTTCTTGGCAAGAAGCTTTGGCTATGGTTTTTATCTGTGGTTTGTTCAATGTCTTTATCACGGTTACCAAGGTGCGTAAGAGCATTATCAAGGCCATTCCGGTTAGCCTTCAACATGCCATTGGTGGTGGGATTGGTGTCTTTGTAGCCTATCTTGGTTTTAAAAATGCAGACATCATTACCTTCTCAACTTCTGCGAGCAACATCATCACTGTAAATGGTGTGGCACCAGCGGAAGCGACTGCTAAAACCTTTGAAAATGGGGTAACTTCTGTCTTTGGTAACGGTGGTGTTGTCCCAGCGATTTCTACCTTCACAGACCCATCTGTTCTCTTGGCCGTTATCGGACTCTTGTTGACAGCTGTGCTTGTGATTAAAAATGTCCGTGGTGGTATCTTGATCGGTATCGTTGTAACCACTCTTCTTGGGATTCCAATGGGCGTTGTGGACTTGTCTGCTATCAGCCTCAACAACAGCCTTGGTTCAGCCTTTGGCGAACTGGGTACAACCTTTCTTGCCGCCTTTGATGGGATGGCGTCTCTCTTTAGCGACACCAGCAAGTTGCCATTGGTCTTGATGACTATCTTTGCCTTCTCATTGTCTGATACCTTTGATACCCTTGGTACTTTTATCGGTACAGGTCGTAAGACAGGTATCTTCTCAGCTGAAGATGAAGCAGCCCTTGAAAACTCTTCAGGTTTCTCTTCAAAAATGGACCGTGCTCTCTTTGCGGATGCGATTGGTACGTCTATCGGTGCCCTCTTTGGTACCTCAAATACAACAACTTATGTTGAGTCTGCAGCAGGGATTGCAGAGGGCGGACGGACTGGTTTGACAGCTGTCTCAACAGCGGTAGCCTTCCTCTTGTCAACCCTTCTCTTGCCAATTGTTGGAATTGTTCCAGCGGCAGCGACTGCACCAGCCTTGATTATCGTCGGTGTGATGATGGTTTCTTCTTTCCTTGATGTGGATTGGAGCCAATTCGAAGATGCGCTTCCAGCCTTCTTTGCAGCCTTCTTCATGGCCCTTTGCTACTCTATCTCTTACGGTATTGCAGCAGCCTTCATCTTCTACTGCTTGGTGAAAATCGTAAAAGGTCAAACTAAAGACATCCACCCAATCCTTTGGGCTGCGACAGCTATGTTTGTCCTCAACTTCATCATCTTAGCGATTCTGTAAGCACCTAAAAACTCTGAAAATGATTTCAGAGTTTTTTTGTTTCATTTTTAGGGAAATACCTGGAATTTCTGATATAATGTTACTATGTTTTATAGTCAGAATGAACAAGAGCTGATGGCTTTGGGTCAGCGGATAGGAAATCTTTTGCAAGCGAATGATGTGCTAGTTCTTACGGGCAACTTGGGAGCAGGGAAAACCACTCTGACCAAGGGGATTGCAAAGGGACTAGGAATTGAGCAGATGATCAAAAGTCCAACCTATACCATTGTCCGTGAGTATGAGGGGCGCTTGCCGTTGTATCATCTGGATGTTTATCGGATTGGGGATGACCCAGATTCCATTGACTTGGACGAATTTTTGTTCGGGGATGGTGTGACTGTGATTGAATGGGGAGAACTCCTGGCGGATAATTTGCCAGCTGATTATTTGGAGATCCAGATTGAACCCTACGGTGACGGTCGTCAGGTGACCCTGGTTGCCAAGGGACCGCGCTCACAGAGACTTTTGGAGACTATTGAACATGCCTAGACAAGAAATAAGCTTCCGCGAAGCGACGGGACAAGATGCAGCGACAGTGATTGCCCTATTTAATCAAGTGGGAACTGAGTCCGAATATCTAATAATGGACGAGACTGGTTTTCAAGGAGCTCTTGAGCAGATGACTACTGTCCTTGATAAGGGCTTGGAGACACCTAATACGCTTTGTCTACTAGCTCTAGTCAACGATGAGGCTATTGGTATCGTTAATATCAAGGCAGACTGGCATGAACGGATTAACCATATCGGTGACGTCTTTATCGCAGTCCGTAAAGACTATTGGGGACACGGAATCGGTCAGATTTTGATGGAAGAAGCCATAGACTGGGCCCAGCACTCTGGTGTCATCAAGCGCCTAGAATTGACGGTTCAGGTGCGCAATAGCAGAGCAGTTCACATTTACGAAAAATTTGGTTTTGAGATAGAGGGCACCAAGCGACGTGGTGCAAAAACAAAGAATGGAGAATACCTTGACGTTTACCTGATGGCTAAACTGATAGACTAAGCAGACGATGAAACTGACGAGAAAAATTTTAGTCATGCTTGCCATGATTGTACTGACAACAGTTGTAGCCGTTGGGATTTATTTTTCTACAGCCTATAATTTTACTGTAGATTCCCTAAAGGGAACCTTCAAATCCTATGGTAATGATACAATAACAGCTATTGAACAGACAGAGCCTATTTCTATTTTGCTCATGGGTGTAGATACGGGTTCGGCTGAGCGTACAGACCAGTGGGTAGGAAATTCTGATTCTATGATGGTCGTGACTGTTAATCCCAAAACGAAGGAAACAACTGTTACTAGTTTGGAGAGGGATATCTTGATTAGCCTGACTGGTCCAGAGGATAACAGTATGAACGGTGTCCAGGCTAAGTTAAACGCTGCCTATGCTTCAGGTGGAGCAGAGATGGCAATCATGACAGTTGAGGACTTGTTGGATATTGATTTAGACTATTACGTCCAGATTAATATGCAAGGTTTGGTCGACCTAGTTGATGCTGTAGGTGGTATTACCGTTACCAATGACTTTGATTTTCCTATCAAGATTTATGAGCAAGAGCCAGAATACACGGCACAAGTTCAACCGGGAACTCATAAAATCAATGGCGATCAAGCCCTTGTCTATGCACGGATGCGTTACGATGATCCTGAAGGAGATTATGGTCGTCAGCGCCGTCAACGGATTGTCATTCAAAAAATTATGGAAAAATTACTGGCATATGATAGTCTAAGTTCCTATCAAAAAGTCATATCAGCAGTTTCTGATAATGTTCAGACGGATATCAAAATCAATTCAACCACCATTCCTAGTCTACTTGGATATAAAGATGCTTTGGAGAATGTTTCTAATTATCAATTGCATGGACAGGATGCGGAGTTCGATGGCGGTAGTTATCAGATTTTAACTTCAGATCATCTTCTTGAAACCCAGAACCGTATCAAGTCGCAGTTGGGGCAAGCAACTTCAACGACACTTAAAACAACGGCCATCCTCTATGAAGATTTATTTGGTACCTTCTATGGAGATGACACCTATGTATCGGATGAAGAAGCTGCTACTGAAAGCGATATTTCAACCACTGAAACGACTCAAGTATCAGATGCGGAAACCTATAATCAAGAATAAAAGTGATAACTCCTAAATTCCTTACAGTGGATTTTAGGAGTTTTTCTATTTAGAGTACAATGGCTTCTCTAATTTCTTCGGTGGACTTACTCTCTACAGAAATTAGAGTTGAAAAAAACTAGACTGTATCTGTCCGGTTTTTGAATAGGAATAAATATTTAGATTTATTCAACGCTGCTTGCCCAAGTTTTAGCAAGGAGATGAGAACACTGTGAAATCGCGAAGTTGATCATGAAATAAATCAAAGTGACCATGATGTAAAGGGTAAAGACCTGTTCAGCTTCAAAGTGACGTCCCATCAAGATTTGACTTGAACCGAAGAGTTCCTGGAGGGCAATAACGGAGTAGAGGAAGCTAGTGTCCTTGATCACCGTTACGATTTGCGAAATGATGGCTGGAAGCATTTTACGGAGAGCTTGTGGGAGGACGATGTGGGTCATGATTTGGAAGGTGGTGAATCCTTGAGCCAAACCAGCCTCTGTTTGTCCATGGCTGACAGCGTTTAATCCACCACGGATAATTTCTGCCATTGCGGCTGTCGTAAAGATAGTAAAGGCTGTTATCCCAGCAGGTGTTGATTTCATCTGGAAGACCAAAAAGACGGTGAAAATCCAGAGAAGGTTGGGAACGTTGCGGACAAATTCAATGTAAATTGTCGCCAACCACTTGAGTGGTTTGTTTTTACCGTTTCGTAAAATCGCGAGAATAGCACCGAAGATGACGGATAGGACAACTGAAATTGCCGAAATATAAAGAGTCAGCATCAAACCTTTCCAGAGCAATTGGAAGGTTGAGGGTTTCATAAGTTCTAAAATTGCAGACATGAGTCAACCTCCTAAATAGAAAAGCGTGTTTTGTTGGCTTCTTCAATCCGGCGGCCAAGGCTGGCAACTGGGAAGCACATGATAAAGTAGAGAAGGGCAGCACCAGCAAAGGCTGGGATATAATTACCGTTGAGGGCTGACCAAGACTTGGTCAAGAACATGATATCTGCTCCTGAAATGATAGCTACAGTCGCTGTGTTTTTGATTAGGTTCACCACTTGGTTGGTCAGAGGTGGTAGGATAGCAGGGATGGCCTGCGGCAAGATAATCATCCGCATGGTCTCGCTACGGGTAAAACCTTGAGAGAGGGCGGCTTCTGTTTGTCCCTTTGGTACCGATTGGATACCAGAGCGAATAACTTCAGCGATATAGGCGCCGTGATAGAGTCCAACACAGATTACGGCAGTCCAATAGATTGACGGCATCAGTACGTAATCAGAGATGAGTGGGAAGCCGTAGTAGATAATCATGAATTGTACCAGCAAGGGAGTGTTTTGGTAGAACTCGACATAGACGCGGGCCAAAAATTTGAGGACCTTGTTTCTGGAAGTTGACAGACTGCCAAAGAAAATGCCTAGTAACAGAGCTAAAATTAAAGCTCCGATTGAAATGGCAATGGTAAAGAGGAAACCGCCAAGGAAAGTTGGAAAATCCTTGAAGTAAGATACCCAGTTTTCCCAAGCATAGGGGCTTGTTGTTAAAAATAGCATAGCAGTCTCCTTTCTAGGCATCTGTTTCCGTTACAGGAACCAGGCCATTGTCGTCATAGATTTCTTGTAAGCTACCGTCGTTCTGCCATTTTTCAAGGAGAGTATTGAGGTAGTCGTTGAGTTCGGTGTTGGAAAGTTTTGTGGCAATTCCGTACTCTGAAGCTGAGAAGGTGAAGTCCATCAACTCGTTCTTGGAAGACCGATAACCGGAGAGGATAGACTGGTCAACAGAGAAGGCATCTGTCCGATGAGCTCTTAGAGAAACCGATAATTCAGGATATGAACCCAGTTCGGCAAAGGATACAGAGATACCGTATTCTTTAGCCAGTTCTTTAATTTGAAGCTGAGTGATGGAGCCTTGGGAAACACCGATAGTCTTCCCGTCAAGGTCTGCGAAGTTTTTGATGCCGCTATCCTTGTTGACTAAGAAACCAACCGCGTCAGTGTAGTAAGGTGTTGAGAAATTATAGAGGAGACGGCGCTCTTCGGTAATGGTGAAGGTCGCAATGACCATATCGACTTGCTCGTTGTCCAGGAGGGGGCCACGAGTTGCTGCGGTTACCGGTGTAAATTCGATTTTAACGCCGAGTTCTTTAGCAATCTTACGGGCAATCTGGACTTCCATCCCTTCAAATTCACCAGAATCTGGGTTGAGGTAGCCAAAGTTAGGGACGTCCTGTTTCACTCCGACACGGAGTACGCCGCGCTTAATAATGGCTTGAACCTGATCTGAATTGGTGAGTTTAGTAGAATCTTCAGCTTGTGCAGATGGCTGTTTAAAGACTAGGCTCAAACAGAGAACTAATCCCAAACAGAGAGTGGCTAAAATGAGTCTCTTTTTTGTGTTCGTCATAGGAGCCTCCTTTTAGAGTTTGACCTTGTCAGACTCGTGGTTGATGATTTTGCTAAGGAATTGCTTAGCACGTGGGTCTGTCGGATTGTCAAAGAAACCGTCAACATCGGTCGTGTCTACAAGAACTTCCCCATCAGCCATAAAGATAATGCGATCCGCAACCTCACGGGCGAAGCCCATTTCGTGAGTAACGACAATCATGTTCATCCCATCGCGAGCTAGTTTTTGCATAACCGCCAAAACATCACCAATGGTTTCAGGGTCGAGGGCAGATGTTGGCTCGTCAAAGAGAAGGAGCTCAGGATTCATAGCGAGACCACGAGCGATGGCAACCCGTTGCTTTTGGCCGCCAGATAGCATAGCTGGATAAGAATCTTTACGGTCCCACATGTTAACAAATTCAAGGTATTTTTGAGCAGCAGCCTGAGCTTTTGCCTTGTCCCAACCAAGGACCTTAATCGGGGCCAAGGTTACATTCTCTTCAACAGTTTTATGAGGATAAAGGTTGAAGTGTTGGAAGACCATACCGACTTCCTTGCGAAGGTCAACCAAGTCTTTAGAACGCGCACCGTTTACAGTGTGTCCGTGAACGACTAAGGTTCCGTGGTCCACCTTTTCTAAGCCGTTGATGGTACGGATGAGGGTTGACTTACCAGAACCTGAGGGTCCTAAGAGTACAACAACCTGACCATTTTCAAATGAGAGATTTATGTTTTTTAGAGCGTGGAAATCTCCGTAATATTTATTAACGTCTGTGAATTCGACTAGGGCCATAAAAGTTCTCCTTTATGATTTATTTGTGTCACAAAAAGTAACTTAAATGAATCTTAACATAAAAAAATAATTTTTTCAAGGCTATTAAACTTAAATAGATTATTTTGTGTTACATCATATAACACAAAATCGGATTTAAAACGTTTTTTAAATGGGATTTAGTATTTTTTGAAATTTTAAATAATTTTGAAAATGAATATAAATATATTTGAAATGTAAAAATCATGCATTTGTCATGTGAGAGATGAAAAAATGGTTGTTTTATCTTATAATAGGATAAAACATGGAGATGCTGGAGGAGATAGCTTGCAACTAACACAGAAATGGGTCATTCGTTTTTTGACTATTCTAGGACTATTGTCCTCTCTAGCTATTATCTATTATTTTCAGCAACATCCAAACCTATTTACCGTCGGTGGAGAATTGCAAAGTCGTTTAAAAGCCTTTGGGATTTGGGCGCCCCTTGTTTTTATGGTGCTCCAAGTCATCCAAGTCATTTATCCTATTATTCCTGGTGGCATGACAACGGTCATCGGACATGTGCTTTTTGGCCCCCTCTTGGGCTTCATCTATAATGTGACGAGTATCTTTATAGGTTCTGTTCTTGCCTTTTACTTGGCAAGGCGCTATGGCGAGACCTTTATGAGGGCCTTTGTTTCCGAACGGACCTATGATCGCTATATCTACTTTATCAACAAGCCAGGTTTTGCCTACTTGTTAGGGGCAGCCTTTGCCTTACCTGGTTTCCCAGACGACTTTCTCTGTATGGTGGCGGGTGCTAGTACCATGAGCCTCCGTAAGTTTAGTTTTATTTTTCTTTTGACCAAGCCAATCACGCTCTACATTTATACTTTGATGGGTTACTACGGGGCGTCTTGGTTGTTGCATTTATTTGGATAATAGCAGAGCTTCTTCGGATGGGAGGGATGAGATGTCTGCACGCATATATTTGGCAGATGACGAAGCTAACATTCGTCAGCTCTTAGAATCATTTTTAGTTCGAGAGGGCTACGAAGTTTCTACTTTTGAAACTGGGGACCAGTTGCTGCTAGCTTTTATGGAAAATCCAGCAGATGTGGTGGTTCTAGATGTCATGATGCCCGGGAGTGACGGCTTTGCTATTGCTCAAGAAATCCGCAAACGGTCCCAGGTGCCTCTTATTTTGCTTACGGCGCGGGATTCTGATCAGGATTATTTGGATGGGTTTAAGGCTGGGATTGATGACTACTTCACCAAGCCCTTTTCTCCCTTGAAATTGGTTCTCCGGATCAAGGCGATTTTGCAACGCCTCGAATATGAGCACCAGGATGAGAGTGCTAAAAAAATGGAATTTGCTGATCTCGCCTTGAAACCCAATGATCGTGTGCTAGTCTCACGAGGAAATCAGCTGCCCTTGACCAATACAGAATACGATGTTTTACGAGTTTTGATGGCAGAAGCAGGGCAAGCTGTCTCACGTGAAAGGTTATTAAGAGAGATTTGGGGCTATGAAAGTAATGTCGAAACCCGAGCGACGGACGACACCATCAAGCGATTACGTAAAAAATTAAGGCAGATTGAGAGTCAAGTCTCTATAGAAACGGTATGGGGTTATGGGTTTAAACTTTGTCAGAAGCAAGCATAAGCAAGGAGGGCGGCTGAGGTATGCCCTTTTTGTCCAGCCTTTTCTTATCTTATTAGCGTCCTTTTTAGCGCTCTACCTCATTTTCTTCTTATCCGTCAATCGATTTATGAACAAGGAAATCGAATCTGCTGTCGAAGCCCGTTTCAATCTCCTAGATACCTTATATGAGCAGGGAGAGTCAGAGGGAGACTTGGTCGGGCATACTATTGATTCCTCCTACATGATTGTTGATGAAAAGGGGACCTTGCTTTATTTGTCAGGAGAAGATGAGGAGGATTTTCAAGAAGAAGGTCAGGAGCTTCTCCAAGCCATTTCTCAGCATGGTTCAGCAGAGGCTGATGAGGACAATGAGCTAGAACTCGGGATGAACTTGGTCAGTCTTTTGAGAGTGGATGAGGAGTCCTATTTTGTGGCACAAAAAACCTATAGCGGTGTTTTACAGGGAGCCTACGTCCTTAAAAGTAGCCAATCTTCTCAGAATTTCCAGGTCTATGCCTTGGTTGAGGTATCGACCTTTCAAGAGCTCCTAGGGACTGTTAATCGGGTTCTCTTGATTTTGATGCTTTTGGCCTTTGTGCTAACAGCCTTTGCCATTTATTGGACGGCGAGAAAGATGGATCTTGCTTTTCGGAACTTAAGAGACTACATCAGTCTTGTTGGAAGTCGAAAAAAACTTTCGACAGTTGACCTAATCCTGCCCTATCAAGAATTTAAGGAAGTTAAGACCAGTGTTGATTTAATGGCTGAGGAGCTTGTAGCCAATCAACGGAGCCAACAAATTTTCTTTCAAAATGCTTCTCATGAGTTGCGGACCCCTCTCATGTCCATTCAAGGGTATGCAGAGGGCATTGCTGATGGTGTGGTAGACCAGCAGTCAGGTGCCATAATTATCCAGGAAGAGGCTTCCAAAATGAAGAATCTGGTGGATGATATCTTGCTGCTTTCCAAGTTGGAGTCTAGTCCACGTCCTTTGTCTCTAACCGAGTTTTCACTAAAGGATAGTCTCTACGATTTGACCTGGTCTTTTGATGCCCTAGCCAAAGAGAAAGGCCTTGTCTTTCATCATGATTTTCCTGCCACAGCGATGGATATCCAAGCAGATGAAGTCCTTCTGGAGCGGGCCCTCTCTAATATTTTGTCCAATGCCATACGTTACGCCAGAACGGGCATTTGGGTCACCTTAAAAAGGGAGGCATCTGGTCTTCTGATCTCGATAGCCAATGATGGCCCTGAGATTGCCCCTTCTGATTTGCCACATATTTTTGAGCGTTTTTACCAGGGCACAGATGGTCAGTTCGGAATTGGCTTAGCCATCACAAAGGATATTATTGGACGCCATGGTGGTTCCATAGAGGTGGACACGTCACCCTTGACCTGTTTTAAGATTTTTCTTCCCTTGTCCCATAGCTGAGCTTGCCACACTTTTGCCACAGTTTTCCCTCACTTTGACCGAGAATTTTAGATAAGATTGAGCTATACTAGACCTATCAAGATAAGAGGAGGAATTCTCATGAATATGAAAAAAATCATTTTAAGTAGTTTAGCTCTGACAGTGTCAGGTCTCTGTTTGGTGGCCTGTGGATCGACAACTACCCAATCTCAAGGGGTGAAATCAATTGTCTCAACGACTCAAAGTCAAGCGGGTATCAGTGGTGAAGAGGCACAAGAAATTGCCTTGAAGGATGCTGGTCTGACCTCTGCGACCTACATTTCAAATCATCAAGATTTTGAAGACGGTCAGGACGTCTACGATGTTACCATTCGTACTGAAGATACTGAGTACGACTATACCATCTCTGCCAAGGACGGCAGTATTTTGAGCAAGGATCAAGAGAGTTTAGGTCAAACAACCAAGATTGCTTCAGAATCGAATACGACTCAAACCACTAGTCTCAGCAATGACCAAGCTAAGACCAAGGCTTTGGAAGCGGCAGGTCTAGCGGAGTCAGCAGCCAGCAATCTAAAAATTGAATTGGATCAGGAAAATGGTCGAGCAGTTTATGAGGTTAGCTTTGACGACCTGACGAAGCAGCTGGATTACGACTACACAATAGATGCCAACAGTGGGGAAATTCTTGAGCAAAGTCAAGAACCCCTCAATGATTAAAAAATCAGCCTCCTCATTTTTTGGGGGCTGATTTTGTGTGTGATACTCTTCCAAAATCAAAACTATACGTCGTTAAGTTTCCTTGTCTAACTCTCTTATGTCAGCATCAACCTGCCTTATCTATTGAGATTTTGAGTGAGTATAAGGTCTATTGAACCTTATATAGGACTCGGCTATCGAATCCTTGGTTGCTGTCGAATTGTGTTGAGGTAATGGCAAAACGATCTCTGTTGGCGTCAGAATTATCCTCACTACCATCTGCGAAGAAGTCACTTGAGAAGGTCTGTCCAGTCTTGGCAAAGACCAAGCCGATTTGTTCCGTCTGGTCAGCAGATGTGATCATCATTTCCAGAAAACCATCATCTCTGAGAAAGGCTCCGGTGAGGCTGTATTCAGTCGAGACCAGTCCGTTTTCATCAAAGGTGTAAGTGTCTCCCAAATCATTTTGCCAGGTCCCAACAAGGCTGGCATAGTCTCCGCTTTCAATCGCTTTGAAGTCAAGTCCGGTTTGAGTCGTAGCATCGGAAACAGTTGTTTCTGGGCTAGTCGATTCAGTTAGGCTAGTAGTTGTTGAAACTGCTGCTGATGTGGTTTGATTTGAAACAGTTTGTGTTGCTTGCTCTGAATGACAAGCCTGTAAAAGAATTAAGCTAGAGAGAAGGAATAGATTGGCGGTAACCCTTGTTTTAATCGGATGTTTCATCTGTTAATCTCCTTTCCTCAATTATATCCCATTTTAGGTGATGGGTGGGTTTTTAACTAAAAATTAGGGAAAAATATGACTTGACTGCCAAAAGCGTGCTGTTTTACAGTGAGTTAACGAGTCAGTTATTCGGCGATTCCCAATTTCTGAAAATGGTCTATGTAGTGTGCTTTTAAGTTGTCCTCTCTCCAAATATCCAAAATCTGTATCGCTTTTTTCATTTTATCTATGCCATTGCTGGCGCTCTGTTTCCATTCAAAATATCCAGTTGCATAGAGAAAGACGGTTTGCTCGTAAAAATGTAATTCATTCTCTAATAGAACTGTTATTTCTTTAATTAAATAGTTGCAATTAGAAAATTCTTCCTGCTCGATGCTCACAATAAAGCAATTAATCGCCAGTTGAGTGACCATTCGTTTATTGGTTTTATTGAGGGTAGAGTAGATATAGTTGTTGAGCATTTCTTTAGTGAGTAGGAACAAGGACTGGTAGTTAATGGTTCTAGCCGAGTTGGCTAGCAAGATGATTTCATAATAACCCCGTTTTTCAACTGTGAAGAGGTAATTCGTAAGTTGGAGTAATTCTTCTGCTGACGGAATGATGCTTGAATCCATTGTGTGAAGAATCGATGCAATCATGGTTATTTCATAATCATTGATTGCATAATCTGAGGTATCGGTCAGTAAATAAGCGATGTTTTCCATGTTTTGAGTTGCGTATTGTTTGCGAATGTACTGGACCAAGTTGATAAATGATTGTGTTTTGGTATGGTCCTTATCATGGAGAATTAAAAATTCATCCAAAGAAATATAGTAGCTCTTACATCTAGTAAAATGGTATCAAAGGTTGGCGATATCGTTTTTGATTTTGCAAATAATACCTTTTTGGCTGGCCTGAATCCAACTTCTCTCTCTTTGGTTGCAGTCTATCAATCCCTAGAAAGCATCATCGGTGTTCTCTTTAATTTATTTGGTGGCGTGATTGCAGACAGTTTTAAACGGAAGAAAATTATCATCGGTACTAATATTTTATGCGGACTTGCATGTATTAGCCTTTCCTTTATCACCCAAGAGAAGTGGTTGGTTTATGCGATTATCCTTACCAATGTTTTATTGGCTTTTCTGAGTGCTTTTTCTGGCCCGTCCTACAAGGCTTTTACAAAAGAAATTGTTCAAAAAGACCATATTGCGCAACTAAATTCCTATTTGGAAACAACTAGTACCATCGTTAAGGTAACGATTCCGATGATTGCCCTTTTCTTGTACAATTTTCTAGGGATACATGGGGTGCTCTTGTTAGATGGCTTGTCCTTTCTGATCGCAGCATCTGTGATTGCCTTTATTACACCTGTACATGAGGAAGTGGTCACAAAGGAGAAACTAACACTTAGAGGAGTCTTTCGTGATTTAAAGTTAGGCTTTGAGTATGTATTTCGTCACAAGACCATTTTCCTCATTATTGTGCTTTCTGCTCTGGTTAATTTTTTTCTAGCAGCTTATAATTTATTGCTACCTTATGGCAATCAAATGTTTGATTCAATTTCATCTGGAGTTTATGGCATGTTTCTAACAGCGGAAGCGATTGGTGGCTTTTTCGGTGCACTGTTGAGTAGTTTTGTCAATAAATCTTTGTCCAGTAGACGCTTGATGCTCTTTTTGACTCTTTCAGGAATCATGCTGATGGCAGCACCGCCGCTGTATCTGCTGTTTCACCAGCGCTATTTAGCTTGTTTTTGTCTATTTTTAATATCCAATTTTTCTCTATTGTCCAAAGAGATGTGGATAGTGAATTTTTGGGCAGGGTTTTTGGGATTATCTTTACAGTGGCTATTTTGTTTATGCCGATTGGTACAGGTGTTTTTTCAGTTCTGTTAGACCCTCATAATACCTTTAATCTTTTACTGATTGGAGGCTTTGTTACCTTGCTATCCATCATCTTTGGTGCTCTTTTTAAAAAGTATCAGATGGCATAATAAGTATGTAGTAACAAAAAATTTACTAGAAATAGGAGAGAGAAAATCAGATTGCTCTTTTTAAACCCTAGGCGAGTCAGAACAGACCCGCTTTTTTCGGTCTTTCTATGGTATAATAAATAGAAAAGTTTTGGGTGGAGCTTTGGGCTTCCGAGAAGGATAAGGATTTCTTTTATGATTAAATTGATAGCAACAGACATGGATGGGACTTTTTTAGATGCTTCGGGGCAATTTGACCGTGAGCGCTTTGTGGCTGTTCTTGAAAAATGTCGTGAGCAGGATGTTTTGTTTACCGTGGCTAGTGGTCGTGGGATTTTGGCCTTGGAAAAGTTGTTCGCTGGATTTCTAGACCAGATTGCTCTTGTGGCGGAGAATGGAAGTGTTGTGACCTATCAAGGAAAGATTCTCTACGAGCGAGCCATGACCAGAGAACAGGCTGAGGCGGTCGTCCAACATGTCTTGGCTAGCCCCTATTCTACTGGGCCTCAGTTGCTTCTCTCTGGAGAAAAAGGGGCCTATGTTCCACGCTCAGCGGATCCAGCTTATGTTGAGCATATGAAACACTACCATGAAGGGATTAGGCTTTACGATGACCTAGCTGAGATTGATGATGTTATCATCAAGGTAACGACGGTTTTCAAACCTGAAGAGGTTGCCCTTGGTTCAGCCTGGCTCAATGAGCGCCTGCCCTTTGTAACAGGAGTAACGACTGGTTTTGAAGCCATCGATATTATTCTCTCTGATGTCAACAAGGGTGAGGGGCTAGCCCATCTCTGCCAGGAGCTCGGTCTTACTGCAGCTAATGTGACGGCTTTTGGCGATAATCTCAATGACTTAGAAATGTTAGAGTTTGCGGGCTCTGCTATTGCCATGGAAAATGCTCGGCCTGAATTAAAGGCAGTGGCAGATAGGGTTATCGGTCACCACGATGATGGTGCGGTGCTGAGTTATTTGGAGGAGGCTTTGAAGAATGACTGATATTAAGATTTTAGCCTTGGACCTGGATGGAACGCTCTTTACTCATGACAAGCAAGTGACGGCTGAGAACAGGGCGGCCCTAGCCTACGCACGTGAACGTGGCATTAAGGTTGTCATCACAACAGGGCGTCCCTTGGCAGCGATTGGAAATCTCCTGGAGGACTTGGACTTGGTGTCAGAGGATGATTATAGTATTACCTTTAACGGGGGCCTGGTTCAGCGTAATACGGGTGAGATTTTATCCCAGCAGGGTCTCAAGGATGAAGAATTGGATGTGATTTTTGAAGCGCTCAAGGCTGTGAACCTGCCAGCTGATTTTCTGGCTGATGACACAGTTTATTCCGTCTCGAATGGGGGTGTAAAATCCCTTTACCACCAGGCTAATCCTATGCTGACCTTTATCGAGTTGGACTCTTATCTGGATTTACCGCGTGATATTCGTTATAATAAGGTCGTCAGTGTGACAGAGGCTGCTTATTTGGATGCTGCCATAGCAGAGCTTCCAAGTCAGCTACGGGGGGACTTCGAGGCCTTTAAGTCACGGGAAATCATCTTTGAAATCATGCCCAAGGGTGTCCACAAGGCAGCTGGATTGGACCGCCTTTGCCAGCACCTGGGACTGGATGCCAGTCAGGTCATGGCCATGGGCGACGAAGAAAATGATCTCTCCATGCTCACTTGGGCAGGTTGGGGCGTTGCCATGGCCAATGCCACACCAGAGGTTAAGGCAGTCGCAAAGGCTGTAACGACCGCCGATAACGACCATTCTGGTGTCGCTGAGGCAGTACGAACATATATAAAGTAAGATAGGAACGATTATGGGATTATTTGATCGATTATTTGGAAAAAAAGAAGACCAATCAGTCGAAGACGTTTTGGAAGAAGTGGTTGGTGAAGTTGTTGCAGAGGACGCTCCTACTGATGAAGCTTCTGTCAGTGAGACTTTTGATGTTGAAGACCCGTCTCTTGTGGCTGGAGTGACGGACATGGGAGACGATGAATTTTTATCTGCAGATGCTATCTTTGAGGAAGAAACAGAGGCAGATGCCCTTGCTCTTTCAGAGGAAGTTGATGTTGCTGTTAGTCCTGTTGACCAAGTGATCAATGAAGTTGCCAATAAAGACTTGGTCAGCCTTGGCAAAGACCAAGCGACTGATGACTTGCCAACGGATGAAATCACTATTGAAGAAAGGGAACAATTAGCAACGACTGAACTAGAGGTTGATAGCCAGTCCCTTGACGTGTCAGAGGTTGAAGAAACAGTAGTGGAAGATAGTTCTGCTGAGGAAGAATTAGTGGATGGTGAGGAGCCTTCTCAACCAGTTGAAGAGGAATTATCGCAAGGTGCGAAAGACTTCTACGCTGAATACATGCGCCAGAAGGAGCGGGTGGCTCAGGCCATTGCTAAGGGACAAGACTTGTCTGAATTAGCCCAAAAAACTCGCCGTGATCTGGAACCAGAACCTGTCCAAGAACCAGTCGTCTCAGAACCTGTAGAGACCGAGCAGGAAAAATACAACCGAACCCTCAAGAAAACTCGGACAGGTTTCGGGGCCATGCTTAATAATTTCCTGGCTAATTTCCGGACGGTGGACGAAGAATTCTTCGAGGAATTGGAAGAAATGCTCATCCTGTCTGATGTAGGTGTTAGTGTCGCCACCAATCTAACTGAGGAGCTCCGCCATGAAGCTCGCCTAGAAAACGCCAAAAAGCCAGAGGACCTCAAGCGGGTCATCATCGAAAAGCTGGTCGATCTCTACGAGAAGGATGGTTTTGACAGTGAAAAAATCAACCTGCAATCGGGCCTAACGGTTATGCTCTTTGTCGGTGTTAATGGTGTCGGTAAGACCACCTCCATCGGTAAGCTAGCCTATCGTTACAAAAATCAGGGCAAGAAGGTTATGTTGGTGGCGGCTGACACCTTCCGTGCAGGAGCAGTGGCCCAGCTAGCTGAGTGGGGACGGCGCGTGGATGTGCCTGTGGTAACGGGACCTGAGAAGGCTGATCCGGCTTCTGTTGTTTTTGATGGCATGGAAAAAGCTGTCGCAGAAGGAGTTGATATCCTCTTGATTGACACGGCCGGACGCTTGCAGAACAAGGATAACCTCATGGCAGAGCTGGAAAAAATTGGCCGCATTATCAAGCGCGTGCTTCCAGAAGCCCCACATGAGACCTTGCTTGCTCTGGATGCCTCAACTGGACAGAACGCCCTGGTCCAAGCCAAGGAGTTCTCAAAAATTACACCGTTGACCGGTCTTGTCCTTACCAAACTTGACGGAACTGCTAAGGGAGGTATTGTCCTTGCCATCCGAGAAGAGCTGGACATCCCTGTTAAGTTCATCGGATTCGGTGAAAAAATAGACGACATCGGCCAATTCAATTCCGAAGACTTCATGCGAGGCCTGCTGGAAGGGATAATTTAAACAAGAAACAACCTCAACCAAATGATTTGGCTGAGGTTGTTTTTCTTTATCCTAAAACACCCGATAGACATAAGCGTTGTCTGGTTGGTTGACCTGCTGGCAGTCGGTAACATGAAGGACGGGCAAGGTCTGCTGGAGGTTTTGATTGTATTCGACGACGATTTGCCCCTTGACCTTGACCCAGGTGTTATCGCTGTAGGTTTGGTCAGCGTCCTTAATCATGAGGCCATAGACTCCCGAGTCTGCGATGCAGTGGATAACTCCAAAGCGAAAGGCAAAGAAGTCAGCATTGTCCACAGGATCATTATAAACAAAACCGACGTATTCGATGTCTCGCCCGACGAATTCACTGGGATAGAGGTAGATGAGCTCCATAATCTCCATATAGGTTTCACTGGTGATTTTTAAAGTTCCAGTTCCTTGGTACTTTTCTAGGGATTTTTGCATTTCTTTAGAATAGGTAGAGCTGGTAAAGTAGAGACTGGTGTCGGGTTTGAGGTACTGGACGCGTTGACCGTCTTCAGAGACACCGCTGGGGTCAGAGCCACTAGCAGTCGGGAAATAATAGCCCTTGGCAGAGACGGTAGTTGAGTCCAGAGTGACGGTTGGGATAAAGAGGGCCACCATAACCGGTATCGCTAGGATAAGCGGGCTGGTCAGCTTTGCTATTTTCCCAGATAAGTGTGAATGAACCTTGAGCCTGCGCATCCAAATGGTGAGCTGGACTATGGCAAGGATGAAGGCTAGAACCATGGACATGTAGGTCAGGTAGGTATAGTGGCTGTTGATATACTGGTCAAGTTTGCCGGTCAGTTGGAGGTACATGGTCATCTCCAGGTAGCCGACAAGGACGAGAAAGCGAATCATGAAAACACCCCCAAACTAAGGCAATAAAGGACAACTGCCATAATCGAAACAGAGACGAACTGCCAGATGAAGGCAGTTTTAAAATAGGAACGCATCATAAGCAAGTTTTTGATATCCACCATGGGACCGATAAGTAGAAAGGCTAGAACAGGTGCCACACCAAAGGTTGACAGGAGGGAAGCGCCGATAAAGGCATCCGCTTCACTACAGAGTGACAAGATAAAGGCTAGGAGCATCATGACCAGAATGGCTGTCAGGGGATTGCTACCGATGCTGGTCAGGTAGCGGGTCGGCACGTAAATCTGCATGCTGGCGGCCACCAAACTTCCAAAAATCAAGTAACGTCCCGTATCGAAAAATTCATCAATGGCATGGCTGAGCGCCGCAAAAATTTTGGCAGGTTGACTTTGATAAACATGGGCATGGTCGTGTGGGTGGTCCTGATGCTGAACCGTACTGGCATTTTTCAAGATGTCCTCATCCACAATAAAGGCCAACATAAGCCCTAAGATGATAGCGACCAGACTGGCACCTAGGAATCTTAGAAAGACAAACCGCCAGGAATTCCCGAAGGCAGAGTAGGTGGCAAAGAGCACGATGGGATTGATAATTGGTGCCGTAGCCAAAAAGGGAATGGCCGTGTAAGAGGGGACCTTTTTCTCCATGAAGCGATTGACGATAGGGACAATCCCACACTCACAGGAGGGAAAGACAAAACCGATAAAGGTCCCAAAGAGAATCCGGAGCAGGCGGTTTTGTGGCAAAAAGCGCTGCACCTTGTCAGGTGTCAGATAAACATCAATAAAGCCTGAAAGGATGGCTCCGATAAGCACAAAAGGTAGGGCCTCGATAATGATGGACAAAAAGATAGCCATGCATTGCAAGACACTGTCTGGAAGATTGGAGAGAAAAGCCATGGCTAGTCCTTGCTGGTTTCCTTAAGTTCTTCAGCTGTCTCAGGAGTTGGGTCAACTGCTTTTTCTAGGGTCTTTGGCAGGGTCGCAAAGCTCTCTAAGATTTTTTCTAGGTCGTCTTGTTTTTTGTAAGTTAAAGCCATTCCAGGCACCTCTTTCTATCGTAATATCTCCATTATACTCTAAAAGCCTTAAAATGTGACCTTAAAAACATAGCAAAGCACTTGGGTTGAATCAATCACTATATAGTGATAAAATTTTCTAAAATAAACAAAAGGAAGACCCTTATGAACATTGAACTTGGAATTTCAACCTTTGGAGAGACGACGATTTTGGAAAAAACGGGCCAAGCCTACAGTCATGCTGAGCGTATTCAGCAGCTGGTTAAGGAGATTGAACTGGCTGACCAGGTTGGTCTAGATGTCTACGGCATCGGCGAGCACCACCGCGAGGATTTTGCGGTGTCGGCTCCCGAGATTGTCCTAGCAGCTGGAGCGGTCAACACCAGCCGGATCAAGCTGACCTCCGCCGTCTCTATCCTCTCCTCCATGGATCCTGTGCGCCTCTATCAGCAGTATGCGACCATCGACGCCTTGTCAAATGGCAGAGCTGAAATCATGGCAGGTCGTGGGTCATTTATCGAGAGTTTTCCCCTCTTTGGTTACGATTTGCAAGACTACGAGGAACTCTTTGATGAAAAGTTAGCCATGTTGCTCCAAATTAAGGAGCAGACCAATCTGAACTGGCAGGGCAAGCATACGCAGACGGTTCAGAATAATCCGGTCTACCCACGAGCAGTCCAGGAAGACTTTCCAATCTGGGTAGCGACCGGAGGCCACGTTGAATCTACAATCAAAATCGCCAAGGCTGGACTCCCTATTGTCTATGCTATCATCGGGACTGCCCCTAAAAATTTCAAGCCCTTGGTTGATGTCTACCGCAAAATGACCCGTAATCTGGGCTATTCACCAGAACAGACTAAGGTCGCAGCCCATTCCTGGGGGTGGATTGGCGATGACAACCAAGCGGCTATCGATGCTTATTTCCACCCAACCAAGCAGACGACGGACAACATTGCCAAGGACCGTCCGCATTGGACAGAAATGACCAAGGCAGCCTATCTCCAGTCCATCTCTGATCAAGGAGCCTCTATCGTTGGAGATCCAAAAGCAGTAGCCCAAAAGATGATTGAGACTATTGAGACACTTGGCTTGGATCGATTCTTCCTCCACTTGCCTGTCGGTTCCATGCCCCATGACGAGGTCCTCCATGCCATCGAACTTTACGGTCAAGAAGTCGCTCCCCGCGTCCGTGCCTACTTCGCTGATCAGTAAGATAAGCTCTGCTATGGTTTAGAAGTATAGGAAATGGCGGAGCAGAAGCTTTCGGAAAGGTTAGGAGCTCTTGAGGGGTAGGCAACCTTACATGTTCCCAAAATTCTGAAGATTTGCTATAATGGTCCTATCACAATTAAGGAGTTTACCATGGTAAAAACGATTCATACAGACAAGGCCCCTGCGGCTATCGGACCTTACGTCCAAGGTAAGGTTGTTGGCAATTTCCTCTTTGCTTCTGGTCAAGTGCCGCTGTCACCTGAAACTGGAGAAGTAGTTGGGACAACAATCCAGGAACAGACTGAGCAAGTTTTGAAGAATATCTCAGCGATTCTGACTGAGGCAGGGACAGACTTTGATCACGTCATTAAGACAACTTGCTTCCTCAAGGATATGAATGATTTCGTGGCCTTTAATGAAGTCTATGCAACAGCCTTCAAGGCAGATTTCCCAGCGCGTTCAGCAGTGGAAGTGGCACGTCTTCCCCGCGATGTAAAGGTTGAAATCGAAGTCATTGCATATTTGGATTAAACTATAGTTATTGGAAAGCCTGAGCTGATAAGAAAGCTTCGGCTTTTTCTATTTTTCTGCTATAATAAAACTAGGAATTTGAAGAGAAAGAAGATGATGAAAATGACAGAACATGCGATTCAGTTGGTGATTGTTACCGGGATGTCCGGTGCGGGTAAGACTGTGGCTATCCAGTCTTTTGAGGACCTGGGTTACTTTACCATTGACAATATGCCACCGACCCTCTTGCCCAAGTTCTTAGAACTCTTGGCCCATAGTGGGGATAATGATAAGGTGGCCTTGGTGGTCGACATGCGCAGCCGTCTCTTTTTCACAGAGATTACCTCTATTCTTGATGAGTTAGAGTCCAATGAGGCCATTGATTTTAGGATTTTATTCTTAGATGCGACGGATGGTGAGCTGGTGTCCCGCTACAAGGAAACTCGCCGCAGTCATCCCTTAGCTGCAGATGGCCGTGTCCTTGATGGGATTAGTCTAGAACGGGAACTCTTGGCACCGCTTAAGAGCATGAGCCAAAATGTTGTGGATACGACTGAACTGACACCTCGCCAGCTCCGGCAGGTCATTTCAGAGGAGTTTTCAGGCGACCAGCAGCAGTCTAGCTTTCGGGTTGAAGTGGTGTCTTTCGGCTTCAAGTACGGCTTGCCCCTAGACGCTGACCTGGTCTTTGATGTGCGCTTCTTGCCAAATCCTCACTACATAGCAGAGCTCCGTGAATTGACGGGCTTGGACCAGCCAGTTTACGATTACGTGATGCGGCATGAGGAGTCTGAACATTTCTATCAGCATCTGATTCAGCTGATTAAACCGATTCTACCAGGCTATCAGAAGGAAGGAAAATCCGTCCTCACCATAGCAGTTGGGTGTACAGGAGGTCAGCATCGCAGCACTGCCTTTGCCCACCGCCTGGCCCAAGATTTGGCTCAAGACTGGCCAGTCAATGAAAGCCACCGCGACAAAAATAAACGCAAAGAAACGGTTAACCGCTCATGAGAAAACCTAAAATTACCATTATCGGTGGGGGAACTGGGATTCCAGTTATTTTGAATAGTCTTCGCCACCAAAATGTTGATATTACAGCAATCGTGACGGTAGCAGATGACGGCGGTTCATCTGGAGAGTTGCGGACTGCCATGCAGATGACTCCGCCGGGTGACCTCCGCAACGTCCTTGTGGCCATGAGTGATATGCCCAAGCTCTATGAGCAGGTCTTTCAATATCGCTTTAACGAGAATGATGGCCCTCTGTCGGGTCATCCCCTTGGGAACCTCATCATCGCTGGCATCGCTGAAATGCAGGGTTCGACTTTTAATGCCATTCAACTTCTTCGTCGCTTTTTCCACGTGACGGGTAAAATCTATCCAGCTTCAGAGGAGGCTCTGACCCTCCATGCGGTCTTTAAGGATGGTCATGAAGTAGTTGGGGAGAGTAAGATTGCAGACTATCAAGGCATGATTGATCACGTCTTTGTGACCAATAGCTACAATGATCAGACTCCACAGGCTAGTCCCAAGGTGGTTGATGCCATTATGGAGAGCGAAATGATTGTTTTGGGACCTGGTTCTCTCTTCACATCAATTCTGCCTAACCTTGTGATTCCTGAGATTCGCCAGGCCCTGCTTGAGACGCCTGCTGAGGTTGCCTATGTCTGTAACATCATGACCCAGTATGGGGAGACCGAGCACTTCTCTGATGCGGACCATGTGGCGGTCCTCAACCGTCATCTGGGGCAGGATGTCATTGATACAGTCTTGGTCAACATTGATCCAGTGCCACAGGCCTACATGAACTCCAACCAGTTTGACGAGTACTTGGTCCAGGTCGAGCATGATTTTGAGGCCCTTAGCCAGCAGGCCAAGCGCGTGATTTCGGCTAATTTCTTGCGTTTGGAAAATGGCGGAGCCTTCCACGATGGGGAGCTAGTGGTCGAAGAACTCATGACCCTGATTAGGAGCCGTGGCCTATGAGCTTTAGCAGTAGCGTAAAAGAAGAAGTCCTGCACCAGTCACGGATTGATAGGAGTGAACTCTCAGCCCTCATGAAGATGTCTGGTAGTCTAGGACTGACCGGCAATGGCTTGACCCTCACCATCTCTACAGAAAATGCTAAGGTTGCCCGTCATGTTTACGAACTGTTGGACAGCCTTTACCAGGTCAAACCCGACATCAGTCACCATCTCAAAAGTAATCTCAAAAAAAACCGCGTTTATGCGGTCGCGATTGAAGAGGATGTCGAAGCTATCTTGGCAGATATGAGGTTGGCAGATTCCTTTTTCGGTATTGAAACAGGAATTGAGGAATCGATTTTGTCTGAGGATGAGGCTGGTCAGTCCTACCTGAGAGGTGCTTTTTTGGCAACAGGGTCCATTCGAGATCCAGAGTCCGGCAAGTATCAGTTGGAGATTTTCTCAGTCTATCAAGACCACGCAGAAGACCTTGCTCAACTGATGCATAAGTTCATGTTGGATGCCAAGGTTGTCGAACATAAAAATGGAGCCGTGACCTATCTGCAAAAGGCTGAGGACATCATGGACTTCCTGCTCGTGATTGGCGCCTTGGAAGCTAAGACTCGCTTTGAAGAAGTAAAGATTAAGCGTGAGGCCCGCAATGACCTCAACCGAGCCAACAATGCAGAGACAGCAAATATTGCCCGTACGGTGACCGCCAGTGTCCGAACCCTTAACAATATCAGTAAAATCATGGATACGATCGGGATTGACCAGTTGTCAGGAGACCTTCAGACAGTGGCTCAACTCCGCATCAAGCATCCGGATTATTCTATCCAGCAAATCGCAGATCTAATGGACCCACCTCTGACTAAGTCAGGCGTCAATCACCGCCTGCGTAAAATCAACAAGATTGCTGACGAGTTGTGAGTTTTGCTAGACTAGCTAGAATCAAACAAAATCCTCGAAATTACAGTCAGATTAAAGAAGTCAACTTTTTAGGGAATGGGAAATAATCCCTAAAAGCTGATAACTTCAGTGAATTAGAACTTATTCAGCAGCGGTTCATTGGTGCGACTGTGCAGGGGCCATCCTAAGCTGGCAAAGCTAGTAGAAAGGCTCCCAACCACTGTGTTAGAATGTTAAAACAAACTCTAGATAGAGAGGTTGGACTTTATGCCCAGCCTCTTTTTTATGCGGAAAGTTTTAACTTTTGAAAACTATTTTGAAACCTATGTTGTATGAGAGACCCTATAATAGTAGGGAAACCAAGCACTGATTCACTTATCCATGTTTAAAAACGAAAAGACCAGCTCGTTAGAACCGGTATTTTCAGGAGATGGATGAACTGCATTTTAAGACTAAATATTTAAGATGCAAATACTGTAAGAGCTGGTTAAAAATATTTTGCTAGTTTCCGTAGTTTTAGTTGCTTACTTTTTAAATTTAGAAAGAAGTTTGCCAGGTTTGATGCGTATTTCAAAAAAACTCCTACCTTATCGATTCCATGAATTTTTAAAGATTTCTGCCTTTCTTGGCTGATCAATTTCATAAAAATAAGCATAAAGAATATCTAGGATAATGAGGAAAGGATATTGTGGGGAAATACGATTACCATAGTTAAGATCTCGACTAGAAGCAATTGTAATACTTTCTGTAAACTCAGAAAATGTCTTAGTAGAAAGAAGTACCGTCTTAGCTCCCTTTTTTTGGGCAATTTGAAGGCTACTTATAATATCCTCTGTTTCACCCGAAAGAGTAATACCAAAAACCAGACAAGAGCTATCAAGAATGCTGGATGTCCATGCGAAACTATCTCGCTCTGTCATCGCTTCACAAACCACACCAAGTCTCATCAAACGACTTTTCATCTCACGAGCAACCAAGCCTGATGAACCGACTCCGTAAAAATAAGCTCGGTCTGCTTCTTCTAACATTTGAGCAATTCTTTGGAGTTGAGCCTCATCTAATTGCCTGAGTGTCTGTTGATGCAGTTCTGCATAATCAGAAAGTACCCGTTTGGTAACCCCGTAATTGATAGTCGAAGTAGGAGCTTCCTGTTGACGAATACAATTATGGTAATCGAAAACAAATTCTCGGTAGCCTGTGTAGCCACATTTTTTGGCAAAACGGGTTAAAGCTGCCTGAGAGATATGGAGTTCTTGAGCAATCTGTTGAGAGGCTAATGCTTTCTCAGATAAATCTTGAGTTAAAAAATACTCTGCAATTTCCCTTTCCAAATCTGTCATATCAGACAAATGTTGTTTAATGGTAGCTAGTATGCTAAGTTCCTGTGTCATGATAATGCTGTTCCCTAGTTGAATACGATTTCAAAATAGATTATACCATAAATTACTCCTTATGTTTATCTTTAAAAACCTTTTTACTTGCTTTTTATTTAGAATGGTTATAAAATAGATTTATAAATAATAATCATTATAAATAAGCAAAGGAGATTCATTATGTCAAAAACTATGATTGATAACATTTATTCAACAGTTGTTCACAATGTCCCTGCCAAATCAGCTGATAAGTTTGAAAAAACCAAGGCTGTCTTAAACCAAGCAGTTGCTGATCTCTCAAAGGCTGCTTCCATCGTTCACCAGGTTCACTGGTACATGCGTGGCCCAGGATTTCATTACCTTCATCCTAAGATGGATGAACTCATGGATGGTCTCAATGACCACCTAGATGAGATGAGCGAGCGATTGATTACCATTGGTGGAGCTCCATACTCAACACTTCGAGAGTTTGACCAATATTCGAAATTGGATGAAGCGTCTGGTTCATTTGACAAATCCATGGATGACCACCTGGCAAGATTAGTAGAAGTCTATACCTACCTGTCTAATCTCTTCCAAGTAGGTTTGGATGTGACAGATGAAGAAGGAGATGATCCTTCAAACGGTCTCTTCTCAGATGCGCAAGCAGATGCAGAAAAAGTCATCTGGATGCTTCAAGCAGAACGTGGTCAAAAACCAGGAATCCGTTAATTTAGTGGATAAAGTCAGGGTGAAAGTCCTGGCTTTTTTGATTCTCAGTTCAAGGGAAAGCGGACTTTGACAGACAAGAAATTATAGAAATCAAGCTCTGCTATTGACCTAATATTCTTCCAAGATCAAAAGTATAGGTCGTCAGGCTCGCATCCCTAACCCTTTTATGCGTGCGATAACCTACCTTGTCTGTTGAGATTTTGGGTGAGTATAAAAACTTTCTGCAAACGATTGCAAATTAGGATTGAAAATGGGGGGATTTTTTGCTAAAATAGTCTTATGAAAACCTTATATGATGTCCAACAACTTTTGAAGCGATTTGGGATTATCGTCTATATGGGCAAGAGGTTGTACGACATCGAGCTGATGAAAATTGAGCTTCATCGCTTGCATGAAAATGGCCTCATGGACAAGGACGAATATCTGACGGCGGAGTTGATTTTACGGCGGGAACATCGTCTCGAACTAGAAAAGGAAGCAAAAAATGGCTAAAAAACTATTAGGAATTGATCTTGGTGGCACGACCATCAAGTTTGGAATTTTAACGGCTGAAGGCGAGGTCCAAGAAAAATGGGCTATCGAAACTAATATTTTAGATGAGGGGAAGCAGATTGTCCCTGATATTATTGCTTCTATTAAGCATCGCTTGGAACTTTATGCCTTGACCAAGGATGATTTTATCGGGATTGGAATGGGCTCTCCTGGTGCCGTAGACCGTGATGCTAAGACTGTTACGGGAGCCTTCAACCTCAACTGGGCTAAAACTCAAGAAGTTGGCTCACTGATTGAAGCAGAGACAGGGATTCCCTTTGCCATCGATAACGATGCCAACGTCGCTGCGCTCGGGGAGCGCTGGGTTGGTGCGGGTGCTAATAATCCTGATGTTGTGTTTGTAACGCTGGGAACTGGTGTCGGTGGTGGTGTTATCGCTGATGGGAACCTTATTCACGGTGTCGCAGGAGCTGGTGGCGAGATTGGTCACATCATTGTCGAACCAGTCGATGGTTTTGCGTGTACCTGCGGTAGCCATGGTTGCTTAGAGACAGTTGCTTCAGCGACAGGAGTCGTCCGTTTGGCCCGTCACATGGCAGAGCAGTACGAGGGAAATTCTGAGATCAAGGCAGCCATTGACGATGGTCAGGATGTGTCTTCTAAGGACATTTTTACAGCGGCTGCAGCTGGCGATTGTTTTGCGGATTCGGTTGTTGAGAAGGTTGGGTTCTATCTTGGTCTCGCAACAGCCAATATCTCAAACATTCTCAATCCGGATTCCATTGTTATTGGTGGAGGAGTTTCAGCTGCGGGTGAATTCCTGCGATCTCGCATTGAGAAGTATTTTGTGACCTTTACCTTCCCACAGGTCCGCCAATCTACAAAAATTAAAATGGCAGAGCTGGGCAACGATGCGGGTATCATTGGTGCGGCTAGCCTTGCCAGTCAATTTCAAGCTTAGGAGACAAACATGACATTTGGAAAACTTGTATCGTATGCCATTATCACTTTTGCGATTGGGTACATGCTTTGGACACTTTGGCAGTATTTTTCAACCCGTAAGTTAGGTAAGCAAGTGACCAATCCAGAGTTTCAAGAGCTGATGCGGACTGGGCAGCTGATTGATGTCCGTAGTGGTGAATTATACCGTCGGAGCCATATTCTGGGTGCTCGTCACTTCCCAATCGAGCAACTCTCAACAGCGACCAATGCCTTTCGCAAGGACAAGCCAATCCTGCTCTATGATAGCCGTGGTGGTGCAGAAACCGTTCGCGCTATGAAAATCCTCAAGAAGGCTGGTTACTCTGATTTTTATGTCCTCAAAGAAGGTTTCGACTACTGGGACGGTAAGGTGAAAAGCAGCTGATTTGGATTAATCTCATAAATCAGTGGTAGGAGAGAAAGATAAGTCATCATAAATAGCCCTCGTTAACTGTGTTTAAGCTCAGTTAACGAGGGCCTTTTTGCATGCTGCCAACATTCATTCGAATTTAGCCAAGCGAAAACCAGCTAGTTGCCTAGCTGGTTAGTTGTTTATTTCCGTGAGCGTTGTTTGCCTGCATTGCGGTTGCGGCCTGGCTCAGAGATGGCAGATGGTGTGTTGGTCACGTCACGACGGGCAGCAGCTGCGGTCGTACGAGCCATCGGCTTATATGGTTTTGGTGGATTGGCGATGAATTCTGCCTCCACTTTTTTCTTGAGCATTGGTTTGATAACCATCATGACGATGATTTGTTGGATAACGGAGAAGATACCACCGACTAACCAGTAGAGGGCTACCCCTGCAGGAGATATCCAAGCAAAGTAAACCATCATGAGTGGGGTCATGTACATGGTTGTCTTCATTTGTGCCCGTTGTTCTTCAGGAATGGTCTTCATAGAAAGCCAAGCTTGGAAGAAGTAGAGGGCAGCGATGATGATAATCAGAGGGATATCTCCAGCCTTGTCCAGCTGGAACCAAAGGAATTTAGACCCTGCGATTCCTTCTGTATAGCGTGCTGCGTAGAAGAGCGCTGAGAAGAATGGCATTTGAATCAAGAGTGGCAGGCATCCGATGCCACCGAACATGGAGATGCCGTATTCTTTTTGAGCTGCCAAGAGTTCCTGCTGTGCCATCAGTTTTTCTTCCTGAGTGGCATTCGGGTCCTGCATGCGTTTATTGATCGGCTCAAAAATGTAGCTGAGGTAGTTGCGACGTTCCGTCTGATAGGTTGACTTCCATGATTGGTAGAGTCCAAGTGGAAGGATGATAAAGAGACGAACGATGATGGTTACGATGATGATTGCGATCCCATAGCCCAAGCCCTTGTTTTCCGCAAAGTATTGGATGACTTCTCCCATAGGAGCAACGAGGAGGTTATAAACCCATCCTTCACCCGTTGGGACACCATTCTTGGTTTGGACACATCCTGATAAAAGCAGGAGGAAGGACAGGCCAAATCCTGTCAGTAGTAGGCGTTTGAATTGTTTAGTCACTATTACTTTCCTTTTTTTTAAAACTTTTTCTTGCTTGAAGCAATACCTTACTATTTTACCTTTTCTTGGCAAAAGTTTCAATACATCTGTAGGCCGATTTCTCCCAGCTGAATAGAGAGAGAACGGATGAATCTGCCTAGGGACTTTAATTTCCCATTCGAAAATCGGTAAAATCCTTGAAGTTGGCTAGGGAGACATCAACATAGGTGACCTTGGACATGCGCGAAGGCCCCTTACGAATCTCCTGGATGAACTTAGCGATTTGAGCACTATCGTCTGATTGGGCAAGGATTTCAACTGTTCCATCATCATTGTTCCAAACGCGTCCATAAATATTGCCCATTTCAAGCGCTAGAGCATAGGTTGAGTAGCGAAAGCCAACTCCCTGCACGCGACCGGATACTAATAGCCTAACCTTTCTCATATTATCCTCCTTGAAACCGTATTCTTTTTAACATTATACCATAGTTTAGCCAGGTCGGTATGCTATAATAGCCTTATGACAATCATCACATCTAAGAGTAATGCGCTTATAAAGGCAACACGAAAATTATTGCAGAAAAAGTATCGAACCCAGTCCTATTTGATTGAGGGGTGGCACCTTTTTGAGGAGGCTACTAAGAGTGGCGCAAGTTTCCGTCATGTCTTTGTCGAAGAGAGCCAGGTAGACAAGGTCGCAAATTTCCCTCAGGTCCATCTGGTGACGGCAGAGATTCTCAAATCGCTAACGGATAGTCGGTCGCCTCAAGGGATTGTGGCAGAGGTTGAAATGGCAGAGCTCTCTCAAGCTGATTTGAGCCAGGGACGTTATCTGGTCTTGGAAGATGTCCAGGATCCAGGCAATCTGGGAACCTTAGTTAGGACAGCAGATGCGGCTGGTTTTGATGGGGTTTTTATCTCGGAGAAGTCGGCCGACCTCTATAATCTCAAGACACTCCGCTCCATGCAGGGTAGTCATTTTCACCTGCCCATTTATCGGACGGATGTCTTAGATTTGGTCAAGTCCTGTCGGGCTGCAGGGCTGATGACACTGGCAACCACCCTGTCCCAGAGCTCCGTCGACTACCGCAGTTTGGCTCGCTACGACAGCTTTGCCCTTATCATGGGAAATGAAGGTCAAGGCATCAGTCAAGATATGGCCGAGGCAGCTGAGCAACTGGTGCATATCACCATGCCTGGACAGGCCGAGAGCCTCAATGTCGCCATCGCAGCGGGTATCTTGATGTTTCATCTTCTCTAAAAATCAGTCCTAAGACCTATCCTGTATTTTAGAAGTCTTTAAGGCTTAGTGGTATAATAGAAGCAGGAGGTGTTTCTATGCACGATTACCAAAAAGACACTGAGTTCATGAACCATGTGGGGCATATTATAGAGCACCCTCGGTTTCAGAAGTTAGAGGATATTGTACAGCACCAGCATTCAACCCGCTATGAACATTCCATCAATGTCGCCTATACCTCTTATAAAATAGCAAAGCGGTTTGGCTGGGATGCCAAGTCAACAGCACGAGGTGGTGTGTTACATGATTTCTTCTATTATGACTGGCGTGTGACCAAGTTTAACAAGAGCCATGCCTGGGTTCATCCCCGTATCGCTGTCCGCAATGCCAAAAAATTAGTGGACCTCAACAAAAAAGAAGAGGACATCATTCTCAAGCACATGTGGGGGGCGACGGTTGCCTTCCCTCGCTACAAGGAATCTTACATCGTCACAATGGTTGACAAATATTGGGCCATCAAGGAAGCTGCGACTCCCTACCGTCAAAAATGGGCCAAGCGTAAATTCTTCAACCGTAAGCAACTGCAGAGTCACGGGCGGTAAAATTATTAATTTTAGAACTTGAAAAACCAACTGGGAGTGACCTAGTTGGTTTTTTCATGCTTGAGTAATCCGTACTCAAAATCTCAATAGACGAGGTAGCTTGGCATAGGAATTGGAGTTAGACAAGGCAGCCTAACGGATTTTGGAAGAGTATAAGTCTTGTTCTAGCTGGTTTAGATAATCTAAGCGACCGTGACATTCTAAGTCAAAAAGAATTTCTTTGGCCTTGTCAATCAGGGCCTGTCCCTTGCTGTGTTCATCCGTCAAATAGCGATAGTAACAACCCAAGAAAAATTTAAAGAAGATTCGGGAGGTAAAATCAAGTTCATTAATGTCTAATCTCGCGATGATATTAGCATAGGTCTTACCGATGTCAGGGCGATTTTCCAGGCAGGCTTGATAGAGAATGGTGGTCAAGATGCTATCTGTAACTGCATTATAGGGACTTTTTCGGTAGTAGTCCAGTTTTTCCAGAACAGGTTGCGAAAATTGTACCAATTGATTGAGCGACAGTTTTTCGGTTAAATTACCAAAAAGGTGAAATTCAAGATAAAACCATTGCTCGCAAGAAAATAAATAATCAAAGACCTCTTTTTTATTTGTTTCAAAATCCAGAGGAAGTTCAGTATATCCTAAATTATCCAGTCCCTGCCAAATCATCGTTTCTAAGTAGAAGTAGGTTTGCCCAGGGTTGGTTTGGTCTAACAGCTGGCATCTGCTAATAAGGTTCAATAACTGTGCAACTTCTTTGGCAAAGTAGGCATCGTAGAATTGTCGCACGAGGACTTCTAAATCGGACTGCTGATAATCTTTGTGATAGGAGAAAAATTCGCTGGGTGTGATATTGAGTTTGCTGATTAAGTGGAGTAAGCGTGTTGCTGACAGGTCAGACACCCCACGTTCAAACTTAGAAATCATGGATTTGGAGACGTGATCATCTTCCAGTTGGTTAATGCTAAAACCTCTGGCCTGGCGCATTTGGCGATAGACTTTTCCAAAAGTCAGTTTTGATTGGTTTTCTTGTGTCATATATTACCTCTTTTCTCCATTATACACTAGTCATGCTAAAATAGCCCTAAGTAATCGAAAAAGGAGATTCAGATGAACAAGCATGAAATTTTTGATGAGATAGTGGCCATTATGATGCGAGATTCGTCAACCAAAAAGGATATTGTAGGTGCAGATCCAGAAGCCTTTCGCCAAAGGCTATCAGAAGAGATGACGTCGAGCGACTTTTTGTATGTCGCCAAGGCTTATTTGGCTAGTTTTGGAGTGATTAGCCATGTCGGTATTGGTTTTAAGGACCGACAGCCGCTAGGGTTTTCGGTCCGCCGCCATGAAGATGCTCTCTATGTTACCCGTGCTCTGCCATCTACCGGCCTAAAAAAAGAGGACAAGATTAGGCGGATTAATCAGCAGTCTATTCAGGCTTTTTATGAGTCTCATCAGGATATTTTTGTGAGTCAAATAGCAGAGCGACAAACTCAAGACTGGCTCTATTTGATAGGCAATTGTTCAGATGGACAGCTGTCTATAGAACGGGATGGCCAAACCTTAGAGTTGACCATTCAAAAGCCTGATAGCAATGAGACATTTGGTTCACCATTTGAGGGTTATTGGATTGATGACCGCACCTACTATCTGAAAATGGAAAATTTTGCAGATGAGCCCGCTATTGCCAGTCTCTATAAAAAGGTGTTATCGGAGTTGGAAAAAGCCCAAAACCTTATTATCGATGTTCGGGTGAATCAAGGTGGTAGTGATTCCCTCTACTTTCCCTTACTGCCTTATGTCTTACCCGCTGGGAAAACCTATCAGGATATTTCAACTGAGGAAGAAGGGATGGAAATCCTTTACTCAGACCGTAATGTAGATAGTCGTTTAGCTTACTTTAATACCATCTTATTGGATGAGCAGGTTTCAGCAGAAACGCGGCTCATGATAGAGGAGATGAAGGCTGAATTGATGAAGCATCGTGGTAAAGGCTATGTTCTCTATGACAATTCTGATGACTCAATCTTTAAGAATTATGTGGGGGTAGAAAATTCTCCAAAGCAGGTTTATGTCTTATCGGATGTTGAGTGTGGTTCATCTGGTGACAATTTTGTGCTGATGATGAAGAATATGCCCAAGGTAACGGTTGTCGGTCGGCCGACATTGGGAATTTTGGATTATTCTAATTGCACACTAGTTGATCTAGGCGAATTTGAAATGATTTACCCGACCTCACGGAATTGTTGTATCAATAAAGGGCAGGGAATGAATGACGTTGGTGTCTTACCAGACATTTATCTCCCTTGGACTCCAGAGATTTTGACAAGAGATACCGATTTAGAATGTGTCTTGAATATGATTAATAGGGCTGGCTAAGACAGAGTAAGTGTCCAACTCTCCAATCGCCTTTTATCAATTTTTATGGTAGAATAGTCTCCATATTAGGATTGGGTGAGTTCAATTTGAAACTTGCCATCAAAGGAGTTTTACCATGAACAATACATCGATTTATGAGTCCAGTGAAGCGGGTCTTAATAGTTTTTACGCCCGTATCTATAGCCTGGTAGGCATGGGGATTACCTTGTCTGCCTTGATTGCAGCCATGATGCTTTACATTTTCCCCGAAAATCTGATTCAGATTGCTTACGGTATGCCCTTGGTTTACTTAGGCGCCTTGATTTTAGAGGTTGTTCTGGTTTTTGTGGCGACTAGTATGGCTCGGAAAAATAGCGGAGCGGCGCTCCCGATTTTCCTGGCTTACTCAGCTCTCAATGGCTTTACACTAAGTTTTATCGTCATGCGCTATGCTCAGACGACGGTGGTATCAGCCTTTGTGACGGCAGCCCTGGTTTTCTTTGCTATGTCTATTATCGGTCGCTACACCAAGAAAGATTTGTCTGGTATGCGTAAGGCCCTCTATGCAGGTCTGATTGGGATAGTGATTGCTGGGCTTGTCAATATGTTTTTGGGATCAGGCATCGTCAGCCTACTGATTAGCGTCGTGGGTGTAGTGATTTTCTCAGGTCTCATTGCCTATGATAATCAGCTGATTAAAAATGTTTACTACCAAACAGGTGGTAATGTTGGCAATGGCTGGGCAATCTCCATGGCCCTCAGCCTTTACTTGGATTTTATCAACATTTTCCTCTATCTCCTTCGCCTATTTGGTTCACGAGATTAATCCTGCCTTTAACTTCAATATAGAAAAAAAGAGGCTGGGCTCAAGTCCAACCTCGTTTTCTAGAGTTCGTTTTAACATTCTAACGCAGTGGTTGAATGGCTGTTTCGGTCGCGTTTTGGCTCCGAACTAAGCCTAACGAATGTGGGAAACTTTGTTTCCCTTATTTTCAACCTCCAACAGTCACTTCCCTGACTGTTGGAGCTGTGCGGGGGTGGGAAGACGAACTCTTTTTCACTTTTAGGAGTTCTTTCCCACTCCCTTTCTTTTGCATAGAGAGTTTTTTACAGTTTGATATCCTACCAAACACTTTTGATCGATGTTCACTTGGCTTTTTTAGGACATTAAGAGCTAGGCTCAGTCTTTGAGGCAGAATTGGAGGAATTCCAAGAAGTGGTCGGCCCAGTATTTTTCATGGTGGATTTCATTGGCTTTGATCAGCAGTTGGATTTTGTCCATAGCGTGGCCAGTTTTCAAGAGGGATTGGTAGTAGTGGAGGCTACAGTCAATGTAGGCCTGGTTCATGTCGGGAGCGAATTTTTCATCGACTTCATCACCTTCCTTGGTCCCAACTTGGATAAAGACTTGACTATCTGGGTGAAGGGGATGATGATCTGTAAAGCGCAAGAAATCACGCTCGCTGAACCAAGAGGCTAGGGAGAAGACCCCAAGGTGACCGAAGATTTCAGGGTAGGCTGCCCCCATGTAGGCGGTGATGATGCCCCCCATCGAGGAACCTGCAAGGAGGGTATGGTTGCGATCAGCTTTGGTGCGATAGGTTTGGTCGATGAAGGGTTTGACCACTTCAACGACCCATTTGCCATAGTCCATTCCGTCTCCACCGACGCTAGCAGTCTCAGGAGTCGTTCCAACATCTGTCATCCAAGGAGCATATTCATTGAGGCGGTTGCCTTCGGCATTGTCGATACCGACCACGATAACCTTGGGCAGCTGCTTGTTATTTTTGATGGTAGGGATGATTTTCCAAGAGTAACCAGAAAAAGATTCCTTGCTGTAGAAAATATTTTGCCCGTCGTGCATGTAGAGGACGGGATAGCTGGCCCAATCTTCCTTATCATAATCCTTGGGCAACAGAACACGGATTCGGCGTTCCTCCTGATAGTAGGGAACTGACAAATAGTGTTCGTCCATCTGCAAATAATAGTTATTGAGTTTGGTCTTTTTCACAACAAGCTCCTTTGAAACATTTTTCCCATTATATCATAAAGACGGCTGGTCTGTCGCATGGGATTTTCTAGGTCATTTTTAAGCTCTGTGGTATAATGAACATTATGGAAATCGGAACAAAACAGCAACGATATGCTATCGTGGATTTGGAGGCGACATCAGCATCGGCTGACGCAGCCATCATTCAGGTCGGTATCGTGATCGTGGAAAATCAGACCATCATTGAACGCTATGAAACGGATGTCAATCCCTATCAACCTCTAGATGACCACATTATCAACTTGACCGGCTTGACAGACCAGCGTCTCGCTAATGCTCCTGGATTTGAGCAGGTGGCGGGAGACATCTATGAGCTGATTAAGGATTGTATTTTTGTGGCTCATAATGTCAAGTTTGATGCCAACTTATTGGCAGAGCAACTCTTTTTCGAAGGCTATGAACTTCGGACGCCGAGGGTCGATACGGTGGAACTGGCCCAGGTCTTTTTCCCAACCCTGGAAAAGTATAATTTAAGTGACCTATCGGAGGCTCTCGACTTGGATCTCAGCGATGCCCACACAGCGATTGCAGATGCCCAGGCGACTGCTCTGCTATTGATTAAACTGCAAGAGAAGATGAGGGCCCTGCCTCGTTTGGTGTTGGAGAATATTCTGACCTATTCGGATAGCTTGCTCTTTGAGTCGGCCTTGGTCATTCGGGAGGCTCTGGCAGAGGCGAGTTTGGATATGGCAGCCTATGATGAGTTGGCCGGTCTTGTGGTTAGAAAATGGCAGAGCTACGGCACTGAGCGGAGGCTTTCTCAGGACTTTGCGACCAATCTGGCTTTACTGGAGTTAGAAGAACGACCCAAGCAGATGATTTTTGCCCAGGCCATCGCGGAGCATTATGCTGATCCGAGACCTGTTTTTATGGAGGGCCAGGCTGGACTGGGTAAGACCTATGGCTATCTTTTGCCGCTCCTAGAGGCTGATCCAGATCGCAAGCTTATCCTCTGTCTACCGACTAAAATTTTGCAGGACCAGGTCTACCAACAAGAAGCCGCAAAAATAGGAGAGATTTTCCACATCAACGCGGTCAATCTCAAGGGCCCACAAAATTATATTAGCTTGGATAAATTTTATGAGACCTTGCAGCGGGAAGACAGCAACCGACTGATTAACCGCTACAAGATGCAACTCCTGGTCTGGTTGACGGAGACAGAGACTGGAGACCTGTCAGAAATCAAGCAACAGCAGCGCTACCAGGCTTATTTTGAAGAAATCAAGCACAACGGTGACATACGTGAGACCGCCCTCTTTTATGACCTGGATTTTGTCAAGCGACTGCAAGATAAGGTCCAAACCAGTCGCCTAATCATCACCAACCAAGCCTACTTTTTGACTCGAGTGGAAGATGATAAGGCTTTTGCGGAGGGACACATTCTTGTCATTGATGAGGCCCAGAAATTTTTCCTAGCCCTAGAGCAGTTTTCAAGGCGGACACTGAATCTGACAGAGACCTTACAGGCCTTGGAAAAACGGATAGGCTCTGGTGAGCTTGCCCTTCTGGAACGGCGTCTGATGGAGAGTCTGAGTTTTGAACTGAGTCAGGCAGCGGAGGCCTACTATCAAGGCCAAGGCGAGACCTTGTCTGAACTGACACTTGCAAAGATTCGTCAAGATTTGAGAGAGTTGGAAAGTCAGGACGTCTCAGATTTGGCGGAACTGTTTCTTCCAACCTACACGGATTTTTGGTTCAGTCAGCACTACGATAGGATGCGGGAGATGAGGCAGACTGACCTCCATGCAGCTCGGTTGGACTTTCTTCACTTTCCTGATTTTTTACCAGAGACGACCAAGACCTACTTTATTTCAGCGACCTTGACCATTTCCGACCAGGTTGCCTTGCCGCATTTGTTGGGCTATCAGGATTACCTTGCCAGCTATTTGCCGATTGATAAGCCTCATAATCAGAAGGTGTGGTTGCTGCCGGAGATGCCTGATGTCAGTCAGATTGAGGATGAGGACTATGCCCATATTATGGCTGGGAAAATAGCAGAGCTGACAGAACTAGCGGTTCCTATCGTCATTTTGACCACCTCACGGAGGGCCTTATTCGCTCTCTCGGATGCTCTGGATAATTATCATCTCAAGCACCTCTGTCAGGATAAGAATGGAACTGCCAGTCAGGTCAAGAAACGTTTTGAAAGAGGCGATAGTAGCATATTACTGGGGACTGGTGGCTTCTGGGAAGGGGTCGATTTTGCCAAGCAAGATAAGCAACTGCTAGTCATCACACGACTGCCTTTTGATAATCCAAGCGACCACTTCATCAAAAAATTGACAGAGAAGCTCCGCTTTGAAGGCAAGACCTTTTTCAAGGACTACGAACTGCCTATGACAACCCTACGCTTAAAACAGGCCATTGCCCGGACCAATCGTCACGCTAGACAAAAATCAGCTGTACTCCTTATGGATAGTCGAATAGTTCATAAGTCTTATAGCTCTGCTATTCAAGAAGCCCTGGAGCAGCAGTATCCAATTGAAGTCAAAGATTTTGAGTCTAGTTTAGGTGCTATCAGGACTTTTTTCGAGACGGACTAGATTGTTGCTAATGGTCGAGAATAGCTATTTTTCTCAAATTAAAGATTGGGGTGTATCTGAAGAAAATCTGAGGAATGAGAAATTCTCTCACTCAGGTTAAGAAAGCTGTTCAGAATAAGCCTATCTATGCTATAATAAGAGGTAATATCCTTGGGCGCGTGGGCTCTACGGCTCGAGGAAAGTCTTAGAATTTGGAGCTCAGATATGACAGTATTATCCCAACGCGTTTTGGAGATGGAAGAATCAGTAACCCTGGCTGCAGGTGCACGGGCCAAGGCCCTCAAGGCTGAAGGTCGAGATATTTTAGAGTTGACCTTGGGTCAGCCTGACTTTGTTACTCCCAAGAATATTCAGGAAGCTGCGATTGCTTCAATTGAAAATGGCAAAGCTTCGTTTTACACGATTGCATCAGGTCTGCCAGAATTAAAGGATGCTGTCAGTCAGCATTTTGAGCAATTCTATGGTTACAAACCTGCACCTAACAATATCGTGGTGGGAACAGGGGCTAAGTTCTTGCTCTATGCCTTCTTTGCTGCTGTTATCAATCCAGGTGATGAGGTCATCATTCCGACTCCTTATTGGGTGTCTTATGCAGACCAGATTAAGATGAATGAAGGGTGTCCAGTCTTTGTCACAACGACTGAGGAGAATGATTTCAAGGTTACGGTTGACCAACTCGAAGCTGTCCGTACAGAAAAGACCAAGGCTATCTTGCTCAATAGCCCGTCAAATCCAACAGGTATGGTCTACGAACGTGCAGAACTAGAAGCTATTGGCAACTGGGCAGTTGAACATGATGTCCTGATTCTAGCTGACGATATTTACGGACGCCTGGTCTATAATGGTGCTGAATTCATCCCGATTTCTAGTCTGTCTGAGGCAATTCGTAAGCAGACTCTAGTGATAAACGGCGTTTCCAAAGCCTATGCAATGACAGGATGGCGGGTTGGTTACGCAGTCGGTGAGCCTGAGTTGATTGCTGCCATGGCTAAAATCGTCAGCCAAACCACATCAAACTTGACCGCAGTATCTCAGTACGCAGCGATTGAGGCCTTGATTGGTGACCAAGGTTCTGTAGAAGAAATGCGGATCGCATTTGAAGAGCGCCTCAATACCATTTATCCCCTTCTCTGTGAAGTCCCAGGATTTGAAGTGGTTAAACCTCAGGGGGCTTTCTACCTCTTCCCAAATGTCAAAAAAGCTATGGAAATGAAAGGCTATACAGATGTTACAGCCTTTACGGATGCTATCTTAGAAGAAGCAGGTGTAGCTTGCGTCACAGGTGCAGGATTTGGCGCATCAGAAAACATCCGCCTCAGCTACGCCACAGATTTAGACACCCTCAAAGAAGCCGTACAACGCCTAAAAACCTTTATGGAAGGCTAGGCTGATTACAAGAAGGAAAGCGAAGCTTCCTTCAAATAAGGATACTTCCGCCGTAGTGAAAGCGGCCGCACATCGATGCGGTTGCGACAGGATTTTTGAGACCTAGGCTCGAAAATAAGGCATGGAACTCCGTAGGAGGTCGCTGCCGTCCGCACTACTTAAGGAAGCATTAAAAAAAGAAAAGAAAAACCAAACAAAGAAAAGAGAGAACTATGACACGCACATTAGTGACCATCAACCAAGTCAAAGACTACGTCGGTCAAGAAGTGACCATCGGTGCTTGGGTTGCCAACAAATCAGGTAAGGGTAAAATCGCCTTCCTCCAACTCCGCGACGGAACTGCCTTCTTCCAAGGCGTTGCCTTCAAACCAAACTTCATCGAAAAATTTGGAGAAGACGAAGGTTTGGCCAAGTTTGACCTCATCAAACGTCTCAGTCAAGAATCGTCTGTTTATGTGACGGGTATCATCAAAGAAGACGAGCGTTCAAAATTCGGTTATGAATTGGACATCACAGACATCGAGCTTATCGGTGACAGCCAAGATTACCCTATCACGCCAAAAGAGCACGGGACAGACTTCCTCATGGACAACCGCCACTTGTGGCTTCGTTCTCGCAAGCAGGTTGCCATCCAACAAGTTCGCAACGCCATTATCTATGCGACCTACGAATTCTTCGAAAAAAACGGCTTCATCAAATTTGACAGCCCAATCTTGTCTGGAAATGCAGCGGAAGACTCAACGGAACTTTTTGAAACAGACTACTTTGGCCAGCCAGCCTTCCTCAGCCAATCTGGTCAGCTTTACTTGGAAGCTGGAGCTATGGCTCTCGGACGTGTCTTTGACTTCGGACCTGTTTTCCGTGCTGAAAAATCAAAAACCCGCCGTCACTTGACCGAGTTCTGGATGATGGATGCGGAATATTCTTTCTTGACCCACGACGAATCTCTGGACTTACAAGAGGCTTATGTCAAGGCTCTGATGCAAGGTGTTATTGACCGTGCGCCACAAGCCTTGGAAACTTTGGAACGTGATGTAGATGCTCTCAAACGCTACATTGCTGAGCCATTCAAACGTGTGTCATATGATGACGCTATCTCCCTCCTCCAAGAGCATGAAGCGGACGAAGACACGGACTACGAACACTTGGAACATGGAGACGACTTTGGTTCACCACACGAGACCTGGATTTCCAACTACTTTGGCGTGCCAACTTTCGTGGTCAACTACCCAGCAAGCTTTAAGGCCTTCTACATGAAGCCAGTTCCAGGTAACCCTGAGCGTGTCCTCTGTGCGGATCTCTTAGCTCCAGAAGGTTATGGGGAAATCATCGGTGGTTCCATGCGTGAGGACGACTACGATGCCCTCGTTGCTAAGATGGACGAGCTTGGTATGGATAAGTCTGAATACGACTTCTACCTAGATCTCCGCAAGTATGGTTCTGTACCACACGGCGGCTTTGGTATCGGTATCGAGCGTGTGGTAACCTTCGTATCAGGCACCAAGCATATCCGCGAAGCCATTCCATTCCCACGGATGCTTCACCGCATTAAACCGTAATCAGCAACAGCTATGTGAGCGCCTTAGGGCGCTCTTTTTAGGTGAGGATAAAAAAATTCTCAAGCAACCCTTGTCAAATTAGATGCCCCGCATACCTTCACGATTATAAAGCAGGTAAGATTGCTGATCAGATTAAGGCGTTTGCCTCTCATCTAGTGGAATAAGCAGGGCTATGGTATAATAGATTTATGGAAAATATGACATCTATTGCCCAGGAATTGGGTCTAAAAGAATCGCAAATTGCTAAGGTTTTGGAGTTGACTGCTGAGGGGAATACCATCCCCTTCATCGCCCGTTACCGTAAGGAAATGACCGGTAATCTGGATGAAGTTGCCATCAAGGCCATCATTGATTTGGATAAGTCTTTGACGGCTTTGGCTGATCGCAAGGCAACGGTTTTGGCTAAAATTGAGGAACTTGGCAAGTTAACACCTGAGCTCAGCCAAGCTATCACCGAGGCCAACAAACTTGCAGAGGTAGAAGAACTCTATCTACCTTATAAAGAAAAACGTCGGACTAAGGCGACTATTGCTCGTGAAGCTGGTCTCTTCCCCTTGGCCCGCCTCATCTTGCAAAACGCAGCAGATTTGGAAATAAAGGCAGAGACCTTCACGACAGAAGGCTTTGAAACGGGAGAGAAGGCTCTGGCTGGTGCTGTTGATATCTTGGTTGAAGCTCTTTCGGAAGATACCCAGCTCCGCTCCTGGACCTACAACGAGATCTGGTCTAACAGCCAAATCCTTTCTGAAGAGAAAAATGCAGACTTGGATGAGAAGAAGGTCTTCCAGATTTACTATGACTTCTCAGAACCGATCCACAAGCTTGCTGGTTACCGGACCCTAGCCCTTAATCGGGGGGAAAAGCTGGATATCCTCAAGATTTCCTTTGAGCACAATTTAGATAAAATGGTTCGCTTCGTTGGGGCTCGGTTCCGCCAGAAAAACGCCTACATCGACAAGATCATCCTAGAGGCCCTCAAGAAAAAAATCATCCCAGCCATGGAGCGTCGGATTCGGACAGAATTGACAGAGATAGCCGAGGATGGTGCCATCAAACTCTTCTCTGATAATTTGAAAAACCTCCTCCTAGTCTCACCACTCAAGGGTAAAATTGTCCTCGGCTTTGACCCAGCCTTTCGGACGGGGGCTAAGTTGGCCGTGGTCGACCAAACCGGTAAGCTCCTGACAACCCATGTCATCTATCCTGTTCCGCCAGCCAGTCAAGCCAAGATTGAGGCGGCTAAGGCAGAATTAGCTGAGCTTCTCACCACCTACGGAGTAGAAATTATTGCTATCGGAAACGGGACAGCCAGCCGTGAAAGTGAGGCCTTCGTTGCCGGAGTCCTCAAGGATTTTCCAACAGTGTCCTACGTCATCGTCAATGAAAGTGGGGCCTCAGTTTACTCGGCTTCAGAACTGGCTCGACATGAGTTCCCTGATCTGACCGTAGAAAAACGCTCTGCTATTTCCATCGCTCGCCGGCTCCAGGACCCTTTGGCAGAACTGGTGAAAATCGATCCGCAATCCATCGGTGTCGGCCAGTACCAACACGATGTCAGTCAGAAAAAACTGGCTGAAAACCTGGACTTTGTTGTCGATACCGTGGTGAACCAGGTCGGTGTTAATGTCAACACAGCCAGTCCGGCCCTCCTGTCCCATGTCGCTGGCCTCAACAAAACCATTTCAGAAAATATCGTCAAGTACCGTGAGGAGAATGGCGAGATTACTTCGCGTGCCGAAATCAAGAAGGTGCCGCGCTTGGGAGACAAGGCCTTTGAACAGGCTGCTGGTTTCCTGCGTATCCCAAATGCCAAAAATATCCTCGACAATACGGGTGTTCACCCTGAGTCCTACAAGGCAGTCGAAGCCCTGCTCAAGTTGCTGGATATCACAGAATTGGACGAGTCAGCCCATGCTAAGCTTCAGGCTATTTCCCTTCCAGAAATGGCAGAGCAGGTTGGCTTGGGAGTTGAGACCCTCAAGGATATCATTGCAGACTTGATGAAGCCAGGTCGTGACCTCCGTGATGATTTTGAAGCGCCAGTCCTGCGTCAGGATGTTCTGGATGTTAAGGACTTGAGAATTGGCCAAGAGTTGGAAGGCGTCGTTCGAAATATCGTCGACTTTGGAGCCTTTGTGGACATCGGTGTCCACGAGGATGGCCTCATCCACAATTCCCGCCTCATCAAGCGCAAACGTGATAAGAAGACAGGCCGTCTCCAACCAGCACCACATCCAAGCAGTATCCTGGCTGTCGGACAAATCGTGACGGTCTGGGTGGTCGAAATCGACTTGGAGCGCCAGCGTATCGGCCTGAGTTTGGTAAAACCTGATGGACTTGACTGAGTACGTTCGTAAGGTCTCTCGTGAGGATTTTGGTTGGGAATTTCGACATGAGGCTGTTTGGAATAGCAGGCTTCAGACCACAGGTGGCCGATTTTTCCCCAAGGATAGGCACTTGGATTTCAACCCTAAAATGTATGAGGCGGTTGATCTAGAAACCTTTCGCAAAATTGTCCGCCATGAGCTCTGCCATTATCACCTCTATGATCAAAAGAGGGGCTATCAGCATGGAGACACGGACTTTAGGCAACTACTGGCTAAGGTTGATGGGCTCCGCTATGCGCCAAGAACTGGAAAAGAGGGCGCTCGATACCTTTACGCTTGTTCAAATTGTGGTCAAGTCTACCCAAGGAAACGCCGTATCGATCTGAAAAAGTACCACTGTGGGCGCTGCCGTTCGCCTCTAGTCCTCAAAAATCAGTCCTAGGACCCATAGTCAAACGGTTAGGGAAAACTTATAATAAGAGTATCAACAAGAAAGAAGGATTTCGTATGAAAGCGAGCTTTTACAAGTTAAAACAATATCGGGCCGTTTCAGGGGTCCTTGCAGGCTTAGCAGATAAGTTTGACTGGGACTTAGGCTTGACTCGGGCGCTTTATTTGCTGTTCTGTTTCTTTTCCAGTGGATTTGGATTTTTCCTTTACATCGCTTTAGCCATGTTCTTGCCCTACAAGGAAGACCTCTATGAGGATGCCTATGGGACTGGCCCTCGTAAACGCAAGGATGCGCGTGCCGTTGAGGAAGATGATAATGATGGCTGGTATTGGTAAATACGAGACGAGAGAAAGTGAGTGTTAACAGGTCCTCCTTCCTTTACAAGCAAGTCTGAAAGGGCTTGCTTTTTTCAACATTATTTCCCCTATTATCCTGAAAATATGATAAAATAAAGGCTAGATAGGGGAGGTTTATTTCAATTTGTTGAAAAAACTGATGCTCTTCTAAAATCATAACTCGAGGTCCTTAGGTTTCCTGTCTAACTTTCTTATGTTAGTGTCAACCTGCCTCAACAAATTTTGATTTTGAGTGAGTATCACCATTCCTTTCGTTCTAAATGTCTAGATTTTTCTAACTAGGACAGGTTGACCAAGATAGAAACTTGGGCTCTGGCAGTAGCTAACTGCACAAACAATGAATTAAGGAAGAACATGACAGTTACACTAAAAATGCTCGTAGATAAGGTCAAATTAGACGTTATTTATGGGAACGATGAACTCTTGGCTAAGGAAATCACAACCTCAGATATTTCTCGACCAGGACTTGAGATGACAGGATATTTTGATTATTATTCGCCGGAGCGTCTCCAGCTCTTAGGGATGAAGGAGTGGTCCTACCTAGTTGCCATGACCTCACATAATCGCTACTCAGTCCTTCGCCACATGATGAAGTCAGATACCCCGGCCATTATCATCTCTCGTGGCTTAGAAATTCCAGAGGAGATGCTTCAAGCGGCTAAGGAAGAAAATATCGCTATCTTATCTAGCAAGATGCCAACCAGTCGTTTGTCTGGAGAGATGTCTTGGTACTTGGATTCCTGCCTTGCAGAACGTACCAGTGTTCACGGGGTGCTCATGGATATTTATGGAATGGGTGTTCTCATCCAGGGAGATTCTGGTATCGGTAAGAGTGAAACCGGTTTAGAATTAGTCAAGCGGGGCCACCGCCTGGTTGCAGATGACCGCGTTGATGTCTATGCCAAGGATGAAGAAACCCTCTGGGGAGAACCAGCAGAAATCCTTCGCCACCTCCTTGAAATTCGTGGTGTCGGCATCATCGATATCATGAGTCTCTACGGGGCTAGTGCGGTTAAGGACTCTTCACAAGTTCAGCTGGCTATTTACCTTGAAAACTTTGAAAAAGATAAGGTCTTTGACCGTCTCGGAAATAATGCTGAAGAGCTCGAAGTGGCTGGTGTAACCATCCCTCGTCTTCGTATCCCAGTTAAGACAGGACGCAACATCTCTGTCGTGATCGAAGCTGCTGCGATGAACTACCGGGCTAAGCAGATGGGATTTGATGCGACCAAGACCTTTGAACGTCGTCTCGGTGAATTGATTGCCAAGAATGGAGAAGGTAATGATTGATCCGATTGCGCTGAAACTGGGTCCCTTTAGTATTCATTGGTATGCCATCTGTATTTTAACTGGGGTGATCCTTGCAGTATGGCTGGCCATGCGAGAGGCACCTCGGAAAAAAATTAAGCCGGATAATGTGTTAGACTTTATTCTCATTGCCTTTCCCTTGGCCATTATCGGTGCCCGTATCTACTACGTGGCCTTTCAATGGGATTATTATAAGGCTAACCCAGCAGAAATTATAGCCATTTGGAATGGCGGTATTGCCATCTATGGTGGCTTGATGATGGGTACCATCGTACTCTTGATTTTCTCTTACTATCGGATGATTAAGCCTTTGGATTTTTTGGACATTGCAGTGCCTGGTGTCATGATTGCTCAGGCTATCGGACGCTGGGGAAACTTTGTTAACCAGGAGGCCTATGGCTCTGCGGTGGACAATCTTAATTACCTACCGAGCTTTATCCGTGAGCAGATGTTCATTGATGGCGCCTATCGCCAGCCGACCTTTCTCTTTGAAAGTCTCTGGAATGTTTTGGGATTCATCATCATTCTTTTCCTCAGAAGACGGCCAAAATTGCTCAAAGAAGGTGAAGTCTTTGCCTTCTACCTGATCTGGTATGGCATCGGACGTTTCTTTATTGAAGGTCTAAGGACAGATAGCCTCATGTTAGCAGGACTTCGCGTCTCCCAGTGGGTCTCTGTTGTTCTTATTATTGGTGGTATCAGTTTTGTATTTTACCGCCGTCGTCAACCACGTGTTCCCTATTATCAAAACTAATCAAACAAAGGAGTTCTTATGGATTTAGTTGGAATTGCACTTATTATCTTGGCCCTCGGTTTTGTTGGTCTAGTGATTTACATTGGCCTCTTGCTCTTGGAAATCAAGAAGACTGTCGCAGAAATCAAGACCCCTCTCCTGAAAACTGTTGATGAAGTTAATGAAACAATCAATGTTTTGCGTGGAGATGTGGATGTTACGCTTCATCAGACTAACGGTATTTTAGCCAAGGCTAATGTTCTCGTAGACGATGTGAATGGCAAGGTTGAAACCCTCAATCCGCTCTTCACAGCAGTCGCTGACCTCTCAACCAGCGTTTCTGATTTAAACACTCAGGCGCGTGAATTAAGTTCTAAGGCTGTCAAAACAGGTTCAACTGTTGGTAAAGCAGGAACAGTCGCAACAGCAGCCAATGTGGCTTCGAAATTATTCAGCCGCAAATCAAAATCAACAAACTAATATCATATCAGATTACAAAGGAGTTTGACCATGAAATTTTTTAGAAATCTTATTATCTCTGCAGCTGCAGGGGCAGGCTTTGCTTACTTCTTGACCAGCAAAAAAGGCCAAGAACTGAAAGAAAAAGCTACAGAAGCCTATGAGGACTATAAGGCAGATCCGGAAGCTTTCCAAAAATCAGCCAAGGACAAGGTTGCAGAATACTCAGCTTCAGCCAATAAAACCTTCCAAGAATACAAGACAAAGTTTGAATCTGGTGAATTGACCACAGACGACGTCTTGAACACCGTTAAGGAAAAAGCAGCTCAAGCTGGCGAATACGTTAACAAGGTTGTGGCCGATGTTCAGGACCAATTCCAAGGAACAGAAAAAGCAGAACCAAGAGATGTCACTGAACCTATTACAGAAGCAGAGGTGGAAGATATTATCATCGACTACCCAGAAGCAGACCTCGCTGAAGAAGAAGTCCTCGCAGATGAACCCGAAGCAACTGAAAAAGAATCAGAATAACAATAGACGAGCTCAAGTAAATGGGCTCGTTTTTAGTTTGACGGACGTCTTCAATCTGAGGTGAAAGTCATCAGAGTTCAGCTACTACAGGGGACTCTAATGGTGACACCCAAGTCTGCCTTTCCTTAGGTGGCGGGGAAAAATTGGGGAAAGACCCTTTTAAATTCAGCTCTAGAAAAAAGTTAGAGAAAGGGATAGTGAAATCGTAACTCTACGAATCCTCTTCTACAAACAATAGTCACCCAAAAACTAGATAATCGACTGACTTAGTGTGATGCAGACAAAAGAGAGTCATGCTTTTCCCAAATTAAAACTATCCATGCTAGGCCTCCTGACTAACTCTCACATAGTTCGTCAGGCCTGTCTTGTCCATTGGGATTTCGAGTGAGAATCAAAGTCTAAAAAGAAACTAAAATCAGCTAAACGCAGAAAAAGGGTCAGCATAGACCCTGCTTTTTTATTCAATTGATAGTTGATTAACCTTGCTTGAAGAGATCAATCAGTTTAAAAATTCCAAGGGTTGCTCCCAAAGCAACGATAGCTGCTACAGGCAAGGCAATGAGTGCTGGCAAACCTGTTACGAGGAAGACAAAACTTGTTAAGACTGTCAAAACGCCAAAGAGTGAAATCTTAGTGAAGAACAAGACTTCCTGAAGTTTAATAGCTTGTGGACTTAATCCAGTATATTCGGTGTAATTTGGCTCATACGTTTCCTGATAATCATAGAAGTCATCAGTCCTGTGTTGCCTATTCAATTGTGCTGACATAGGGCTCTCCTGTAGTGACAGAAGTCACTTTCATCGCTGCAAAATTACATATCAAGGGGCAGACGATGGTTTCTCTTTCATAGTGTTCTTGCTGTAAAATTTTCTGGTGCCTTGTGTGAAAAATCATAGAGGTACACAAAAACCCGAATTTAGATAATTTTACTTCTCTATCTTACCATAAAAGAGAGTGATTATTATTACAATTTTGTTACAGTCAAGCAATTTGTCTAATTTTTAAAAAAAAGTGTAAAACTTTGTGAAAAATTTGCTAAAATAAGATTATGAAAACAATCACAATTACAGCGACAGCTGAGAGTCTTGCTCAAGCTGAGCAACTTTTAGCCCTAGGAGTCGATCGTCTCTACATCGGTGAGCGAGCTTATGGCTTGCGCTTGCCCCAAACTCTTACCTTATCGGAAATACGGAAAATAGCAGAGCTGGCCCATTCACAGGGAAAAGAAGTGACCATTGCGGTCAATGCTCTCATGCACCAGGCTATGATGGATGCCCTGCCAGACTATCTTGACTTCTTAGAGGAAATCAAGGCGGATTACATTACCGTGGGAGATGCGGGTGTCTTCTATATCTGCAAGAGAGATAAGCGCCCCTTTAAGACCATTTACGATGCCTCAACCATGGTAACCTCAAGCCGTCAAATCAATTTCTGGGGCAAGCAAGCAGGAGCTTCCGAGGCTGTTTTAGCCCGAGAAATCCCTTCTGCAGAACTCTTTGTCATGGCAGAAAAGCTAGAAATTCCCGGAGAAATTTTGGTCTACGGGGCTAGTATTATTCACCATTCCAAGCGTCCGCTTTTGCAAAATTACTATAACTTTATCAAGACGGACGAGGGCCAAATCAGCAAGGAACGAGATCTTTTCCTGGCTGAACCTGGTGATCCAGAATCCCACCACTCAGTCTACGAGGACAATCACGGGACTCATATTTTTGCCAACAATGACCTCAACATGATGACCAAGTTAGAGGAGCTGGTAGGACACGGTTTTGACCATTGGAAATTAGATGGTGTCTATTGTCCAGGCCAAAATTTTGTGGATATCGTGGCCTGCTTTACTGAGGCAAGAGACCTCTTATATAGCGGAGTCTTCACTGAGGCAGAAGCCCAACGCCTGTCAAGTCGAGTCCAAGAACTTCATCCCGTCAACCGAGGTCTAGATACTGGTTTCTATGACTATGCTCCAGACCGTGTCAAATAGCCCATTTGGGCCCTATCTTGTAAATAGGAGAATTACATGACAACTATGAAAAAACGCCCAGAGGTCTTAGCACCTGCTGGAACTCTAGAAAAATTGAAAGTCGCTGTCGATTACGGTGCAGATGCCGTTTTCGTCGGAGGACAAGCCTATGGATTACGGAGCCGTGCCGGAAACTTTTCCATGGAAGAAATGCGAGAAGGCATCAATTACGCCCATGAACGGGGCTCCAAAGTCTATGTTGCTGCCAACATGGTTACTCATGAAGGGAATGAAATCGGTGCAGGAGCCTGGTTCCGTGAACTACGAGACATGGGTCTCGATGCCGTGATCGTCTCAGATCCCGCCCTGATTGAAATCTGTGCGACAGAAGCACCAGGTTTAGAAATCCACCTGTCTACCCAAGCCTCAGCAACCAACGTTGAAACCTTCCATTTCTGGAAAGAATATGGGTTGACTCGGGTCGTCTTAGCCCGTGAAGTTTCAATGGAAGAATTAGCTGAAATCCGTAGTCGGACGGACCTGGAAATTGAAGCCTTTGTTCATGGTGCCATGTGTATCTCCTATTCTGGGCGTTGTACCCTGTCCAACCACATGTCTGACCGTGATGCCAACCGTGGGGGCTGCTCTCAGTCCTGCCGTTGGAAATACGACCTCTATGACATGCCTTTTGGACGTGAGCGTCAGTCGATTCAGGGTCAGGTTCCTGAAGAATTCTCCATGTCAGCTGTTGACATGTCCATGATTGATCACATTCCTGACATGATCGAAAATGGAGTGGACAGCTTGAAAATCGAGGGACGGATGAAGTCCATTCACTACGTGTCCACTGTAGCCAATTGTTACAAGGCAGCAGTAGACGCCTACATGGAAAGTCCAGAAGCCTTTGAAGCGATCAAACAAGACTTGGTAGATGAGATGTGGAAGGTTGCCCAACGGGAACTCGCTACAGGGTTCTACTATGGAACACCAACAGAAAACGAGCAACTCTTCGGTGCCCGTCGCAAAATTCCCCAGTATAAGTTTGTCGGTGAAGTCGTGGCCTACAATCCAGACCATCAAACAGCTACCATTCGCCAGCGTAACGTTATCCTTGAAGGTGACCGTGTCGAATTTTACGGCCCAGGTTTCAGACACTTTGAAACCTTTATCGAGGATCTGCGTGATGCTGAAGGCAACAAAATTGACCGAGCTCCAAATCCAATGGAACTCTTGTCCATTAAAGTTCCCCAGGAAGTTAAGCCTGGTGATATGATCCGTGCCTGCAAGGAAGGCCTAGTCAACCTTTATCAAAAAGACGGAACCAGTAAGACCGTTCGAGCCTAATTCCTTCCAAAATCAAAACTATACGTCGTTAGGTTTTCTTGCCTCACTCTCTTATGTCTGCGTCAACCTGCCTTGTCTATTGAGATTTTGAGTGAGTATAAACCAATCCTCCCTGTTCAATCATGAGCAGGGAGTTTTTACATTGATCAAGATAAAAGAAAAAGAACCCGTTTTTCCTAGGGTTCTCAGACGTCTAAAGATGCCACCACCGAGAATCGAACTCGGAACGGAGCATTACCATTGCTCTATTATACCATTTAACTATAGCGGCTACCTTTATATAATACTATAGAACCAAAAAATCCGCAACCCCTAAAAGTGCAAGATTTTCTGAAAATGTGAGCTTAGCCACTCAAACCCTTGATATTATCCTATTTTTTCGCTATAATCGTCTTGTAGATTTTTAGAAATGGAGATTTTATGTCGGACCAAGAACAGTTCCTGTCGGACTTCGAGGCCTGGGTCGATAGCCAAATCATGATCAATGAGATGGCAATGGCAGAGGCGCGTAAGGTAGTCGAGGAAGACAAGGATGAACGTGCGGCGGACGCTTATATCCGCTATGAGAGCAAGCTCGATGCCTACCAATTTATCAAAGGCAAATTTGACAACTATAGAGCAGGCAAGGACTTCCATGCCCTTCCAGACGGACTCTTCGGCGAAAGACATTATTAAAAAGGACAAAAATCATGGCAAAAAAAACTGTTAACCGTAAAAAACAACTTCGCAAACAATTGGCAGACCTCCGTCGTGCCAGCAAGGACCTGGCTGACGTAGCCGTTCAAAAAGTCCAAGAAACGACTGAACAGGTTGCAGAAGCAGCAGGGCACGTCGTTGAAAGCGTGACAGAACGTGTTCACGAAACTGTTGAAAATTTGACTCATAAGACTGAAGAAACTAAGACCAAGGCTAAGAAAACAGCTGAAAAAGCTGAGAAATCAAGCAAACAAGCTGCTGAAAAAGCCAGTAAAACCTTTGAAGACTTTGCTGAAAAATTCGAAGGCGTGGCTTCAGCACGTTTGGAAACCTTCTATGAAGAAGGCATCAAGTCTGTCAAAGACTTCGCCAACTGGACTGAAAAAGAACTCCTTGAACTCAAAGGTATTGGTCCAGCAACCATTAAACAATTGAAAGAGCTTGGTGTTAAGCTCAAGAAATAAGACTCAACGAGGATAATATGGGAAAAAACAAGAAGAAAAAAGTTCTTACGTTTCCTACTAAACAATCATCATCTATGGAAGATGTTGACCAAAAGTTTTGGAAACTCATGAAAACCAAGATTGGTAAGAGACAGCTTCTTGTGGAACTTAAACAATTGCTGGCTCGAAATCCGGAACATCTGGGTGCACAATTTGAATTATTCCTTCGTACATCGGATGCATTAACGTCTGATGATATCGAACGCATGCAGGAGTTCACCAGTAAAGCTAAGAAACATTGGCTATCTGAAGGGACACCAGACTGGGGAGCCAGTATAGATAGTCAAGCTTTGCCGATTTTTTTGCATGCTATTGACTATTACCTTGCCATGGGTTTATATGGTTTAGCGAATGATTTGTGTGACTTTATCATTTCAAGGCCTGTTAATCAATTACATAGTCACTTTCTTTTCTTGTTATTCTCGACAAAAAATCTGGTTTTTGACTTTCACTTTATTGAGGAGCAATATTTTAGTGATGTTAAAAAGTTAAAGGTAGAAGATTTTGTTGCGATTCATTACTTGATTGCCTGTCTAGTTCATGGAGAATTTGCCAAAGCTAGAGCCGTTTTAGAACAAATTGTCACCGTCCATCCAGAAAGTCTTTTTATTTTTAAATTGGGAATTTGGCCTACGTTAGCAACAGAACTTGATCATTTAATAGAATTGCCGAGCGATAAACTGTTGTATCAGGCTATTGTGCCTTTACAAGAGTTTATTTTAGAACGTAAATTCATTGTAACTAAAACAAGCGAGTTTGCACATGAGATTGCTTCAAGAACACCGGGGACGTACGCTCATTTTATGCAATTTTATGAAATTCCTGAAATAAGTGTTTTACAAGAAAAACGTGCTAGAATCTTGTATGATGTGGGGATTCAAAACTTAGACGATTTTAAAAATTGGACAGTTGATGACTTATTGGCTATAGATGGCATTGGAAAAACAACTATTACCCATTTACAAAATCAGGGTATTACTTTTAAATCGTAGTTTAGTTGCCTTATCGTGTAAAATCTGCTATAATCAAGTCATTCAGAGGTGTTTTGAAGCCCATTTGTCACAGAAAGCGGTGTTGCTGAGAAATCCGCCCAAATGTCAAAACTGGTTGCTGATGGTTACAATTGCATACACAAAGTTGCGGGTGCAAACCCGAATTTGGGTGGTACCGCGGAAATCGAAAGAAATTCGTCCCTGTCTAGCATCATATGCTAGGCAGGTTTTTTGATACAGCCTATATAAAGGAGTGCGATTGATGGATTTAAATCAATTAGATATTATTGTGAAAAATGTTCCTCAAACCAGTGCAAGATTAGAAACATTGCTGGATCTGCCAGCAGACTATCAGGATGAGCATTTTGCCCAGTTCACGATTGGTAGCCACTGTTTGATGGTGTCGGATAAGGCCTTGATTCCGCTTGAGCAGTTCCAATCGGGGATCATTCTTCATGTCCAAATTGAGGATGTAGATGGGAAATACCAAGCCCTTCAAGCAGTTGGCGAGGCGATTCTCAATCCACCGACCAAAACAGACTGGGGAACGTATTCGCTCATGGTTCAAGGACCAGAGGGTATTGTCCTAGATTTCTATCAACTCCAGGAGGACTAACATGAGCAACAATAACAATACTGAAGAAAAAATCAGTCTGCCGAATCTTGAGACTGACCGACTTTACCTGCGAGAACGCACCGTTGCAGATGCAGAAGCAGTGTTCGAATATGCTAGCTTACCAGAGGTCTCCTGGCCAGCAGGTTTTCCACCTGTCAAAACAGTTGAAGATGAAGTATATTACTTAGAGCATGTTCTGCCGAAACGTAATGCAGACCATCATTTGCCATCTGGTTATGGGATTTGCTTCAAAGGGACAGACAAGGTTATTGGCTCTGTTGATTTTAACCTACGTCATGCTGATGATGTCCTAGAAATGGGCTATACTTTACATCCGGATTATTGGGGTCAAGGCATGATAACTGAGGCCGCTCAAGCCCTAATCGATCTGGGCTTTACCCAACTTGGTCTCCACAAAATTGAAATCGGCTGTTACGACTACAATGTTGGCAGTCGCCGCGTCGCAGAAAAACTCGGTTTCACCCTTGAAGCGACCATCCGTGATCGCAAGGACGCCCAAGGCAAGCGCTGTGCGGATTTGCGATATGGGTTATTAAAGAGTGAATGGGAGAAACACCATGGAAGTATTTGACATCAATAAATTGGTTTGGACACGCCAGCCAAAATCTTATCAGATTTCTGAAAAAGAAATCACCATTGAAACCCTGCCTCATACCGACCTTTGGCAGCGGACTTATTATCATTTTCGCAATGACAATGCGCCTGTCTTGCAGATGACGACCGACGAGCAGTATTTTTCCTTTGTTGTGAAAACGATCTTCGACAGTAAGCAGCGCTTTGACCAGTGTGGCGTGGTGGTCTATCTGGATAGCGACAACTGGATCAAGGGCTCTATTGAATATGAAAATGAGGATTTTCAGCATTTGGGCAGTGTCGTGACCAATCAAGGGTATTCCGATTGGGCAACGGTGGAAATTCCTGCGGAGACCAACAGCATGTGGTATCGCCTCAGTCGTCGTGGCCAGGATTTTCGGATTGAAAATTCGATTGACGGGGTGACTTTTAAGCAAATGCGGATTGCTCACTTGGCAAAAGCAACCGATGAGATTTCTTTTGGGATTTATGCTTGTAGCCCAGAGGATTCCTCTTTCAAGGCAACCTTTACCGATTTTGAACTGCTCGACTGTCAATGGCAGGCTCACGATGGGCAAGCGCCTGATGAGGAGATGGAGTAGGGACTGCGATGGTCATTTTATGGATAGTCAGAAAGTGAGGAAACATCATGATAGATAGACAATATACAAGTTTTGGAGATACTCAACTGTTTGAAGAGGCGATTGCCATTACGATGGACTTAAACAGTCGCTATCATGGGCCTGATGAGGTTCGCCGGTTGATGAGTCAACTGACAGGGAAGACAGTTCCAGACAGTCTGCGCGTCTTTCCGCCTTTCTATACGGACTTTGGTAAAAATATTACCTTTGGTGAAGATGTCTTTATCAATTCAGGCTGTCATTTTCAGGATCAGGGAGGCATTGCGATTGGTGCTGGTAGTCTCATTGGGCACAATGTCGTTTTGGCAACGGTCAATCATGCGCTAGAGCCTAGTCGCAATCGAAAGAACAGTTATGATTCTGTTGTGATTGGCAAGCATGTCTGGATTGGCTCAAATGCAACCGTCCTTCCAGGAGTGACCGTTGGCGACTGGGCAGTCATCGCGGCAGGTGCAGTTGTCACAAAGGATGTTCCACCTTATGCGGTGGTCGGCGGAGTCCCAGCCAAAGTTCTCAAAATGGTGGATCCAGAAAGTTAGGAAGTATATCAAGCGTCTGCTATTGAGGAGAGAGTGGAACTGTCAGCAACGAGGAGGATAAAGTATGTTGCATCACATTGAACTTTATGTGTCTGATTTGGCACGCAGCCGTGCCTTCTACGACTTTCTCCTCCCTCGCCTAGGCTATACCCTCTATCAGGAGTGGGCGAAGGTTTCTCTATGAAAATAGCAGAGCACTACATCGTTTTTGTTCAAACGCCAGCTGATTTCCTAGAAGCAGGCTATCACCGTTGCCGAACAGGGCTGAATCACCTAGCCTTCCACGGCGGTAGCCGTAAGCAGGTTGACCAACTCAGGCAGGATTTGATGACCAGAGGAGTCAAACTCCTCTACGATGACCGCTACCCCTACGCAGGAGGCCCAGAACATTACGCCCTTTACTTTGAAGATCCTGATGGAGTGAAGATTGAGGTGGTGGGGGAATGAAAGGAAAATGGTATGCTTACAGCTCATTCTTTAATTTCTTTGAATAATGCAGAGTTGCTAAATCCTTCTGAAATAAATTCTATATCAAAAGGTTATAATCCTCATCTATACATGATACTAGGTATTCCTAAGTGGTATATAAAAAGGGCTAACTTAATTGAAGGAAATTCAAAGATAGATATTGAACTGCAATCGGAAGATGGATTTAGTTATAAAAATACTTTAAAATTTATAGATAAGCGTGATCAAAAATTAAGAAATTTAAATTCTATCAAGATTACAAAAGATAATCGATTTTTGGTTATCAATGAAACTGAAAAGCATCAAGCAACTGATATTATGTGGAATTGTTGTATGGAGTTTATTCCGTCGTGTAAAATTTTATATATAGGAAAAGCTCATGGAAATAAAAATGATAGAACAGTAAAAGAAAGGTTAAGTTCTCATAGTACAGTTCAACAAATACTTTCAGATTCGAATGATTTAAAAATTAATTACGATATAAAAGTCTTAGTTTTTAGTATTATTGAATCTAAAGTAGCTACGACTTTAGGTGATGTATCAATATCAGGCTTATCAGTAGAAGATATTGCTGATTTTCCGAATGATAAAAATTTAATAAGTCTTGTTGAAGCAAAGCTAATCAACTACTTTAAACCTAGTTACAATAAAACTTTTACAAAAGGCCAAGTGCCTAAGCTACGGGACAAATCTTATAGTGAATATTTTACTAAACACTTTAATAGCATGATTATTGATTTTAGAAATCTGGGTGAAATTTTTTTCTATACTGATAATGTTAAGAGTTTTAATACTTTTTCTGATTGTATTGATTATACAATTAATGGTGATGCAAACACCTTTGAATTATTGATTAGGCCGTATTTTGAATAAATTATTATAAAGGAGACCACACATGTCAAACCAACTTTCCCCAAAATACAATCCAGCCGAGGTTGAGGCTGGTCGCTACGCCAAATGGCTTGAGGCTGATGTCTTCGCACCGTCAGGCGACAAGAAGGCCAAGCCCTATTCCATCGTGATTCCACCGCCAAACGTGACGGGTAGATTGCACCTTGGCCACGCTTGGGACACGACTTTGCAGGATATCATTATCCGCCAGAAACGCATGCAGGGCTTTGACACCCTCTGGTTGCCAGGGATGGACCACGCAGGAATTGCGACCCAGGCTAAGGTGGAGGAGCGCCTTCGTGAGCAGGGCATTACCCGTTACGACCTTGGTCGTGAGAAATTCCTAGACAAGGTCTGGGAGTGGAAGGAAGAGTACGCCGAGACCATTCGCCAGCAGTGGGGCAAGCTGGGCTTGTCTTTGGACTACCAGCGTGACCGTTTCACCCTCGACGAGGGCCTCTCCAAGGCTGTCCGCAAGGTCTTTGTCGAGCTCTACAAGAAGGGCTGGATTTATCGCGGTGAGTTCATCATCAACTGGGACCCAGCAGCTCGCACCGCTCTCTCTGACATCGAGGTCATCCACAAGGACGTGGAGGGCGCCTTCTACCACATGACTTATATGCTGGAAGATGGCTCGCGCGGGCTTCAGGTCGCGACCACGCGCCCTGAAACCATGTTGGGAGATGTGGCTGTCGCTGTCAATCCAGAAGACCCTCGCTACAAGGACCTAATCGGTAAAAATGTCATCCTACCCATCGTCAACAAGCTCATCCCAATCGTTGGTGACGAACATGCGGATCCAGAATTCGGAACAGGAGTGGTAAAAATCACACCAGCCCATGACCCGAATGACTTTGAGGTTGGTCAGCGCCACAACCTCCCACAGGTCAATGTCATGAATGACGATGGCACCATGAATGAGTTGGCTGGTGAATTTGCGGGCATGGACCGCTTTGAAGCACGTAAAGCAGTGGTTGCTAAGTTGGAAGAAATCGGTGCCCTTGTTGAAATCGAAAAACGTGTCCACTCTGTTGGCCACTCAGAGCGGACAGGTGTGGTGGTTGAACCGCGCTTGTCAACCCAGTGGTTTGTCAAGATGGACCAATTGGCCAAGAATGCCATTGCCAATCAATCGACCGATGACAAGGTAGAATTTTACCCACCACGGTTCAATGACACCTTCCTCCAATGGATGGAAAACGTTCACGACTGGGTGATCTCTCGTCAGCTCTGGTGGGGTCACCAGATCCCTGCCTGGTACAATGAAGCAGGCGAAATTTATGTTGGCGAGGAAGCGCCAGCAGGTGATGGCTGGAAACAGGACGAAGACGTCCTTGACACTTGGTTCAGCTCTGCCCTTTGGCCTTTCTCAACCATGGGTTGGCCTGATGAAGATGCGGAAGACTTCAAGCGCTACTTCCCAACCTCGACCTTGGTAACCGGTTACGACATCATCTTCTTCTGGGTGTCTCGCATGATTTTCCAATCGCTTGAATTTACTGGGCGTCAGCCATTCCAAAACGTCCTGATCCACGGTCTTATCCGTGACGAAGAAGGGCGCAAGATGTCTAAATCCCTTGGCAATGGGATCGACCCTATGGATGTCATCGACCAGTACGGTGCCGACGCCCTTCGTTGGTTCCTCTCCAACGGCTCTGCCCCAGGACAGGATGTCCGTTTCTCCTATGAAAAAATGGACGCTTCATGGAACTTCATCAACAAAATCTGGAACATTTCCCGCTATATCCTCATGAATAATGAGGGCTTGACGCTGGCTGATGCGACCGCAAATGTGGCGAAAGTGACGAGTGGTGAGGCTGGCAATGTGACGGATAAGTGGATTCTCCACAACCTCAATGAGACCATCGGCAAGGTGACGGAGAACTTTGACAAGTTTGAGTTTGGAGTGGCCGGTCACATCCTCTACAACTTCATTTGGGAAGAATTTGCCAACTGGTATGTGGAATTGACTAAGGAAGTTCTTTACAGCGACAACGAAGACGAGAAGGTCATCACTCGCTCTGTTCTCCTCTACACGCTGGATAAAATCCTTCGCCTCCTCCACCCAATCATGCCGTTTGTGACCGAGGAGATTTACGGCCAGTATGCGGTAGGTTCCATCGTGACAGCTGCCTATCCGACGGTTGATGCCTCTTTGGAAAATAGCAGAGCTGCGCAGGATGTGGAGATCCTCAAGGACTTGATCCGTGCCGTCCGCAACGCCCGTGCTGAGGTTAATGTGGCACCAAGCAAGCCCATCACCATCCTCATTAAGACCGCAGATAGCGAGCTGGAAAACTTCTTCAAGGCAAATGTCAACTACATCAACCGTTTCACAAATCCTGAGACACTAGAGATTAGCTCTGCCATTGCCACCCCAGACTTAGCCATGTCAGCCGTTATCACAGGGGCCGAAATCTTCCTGCCCCTCGCTGACCTGCTCAACGTCGCAGAAGAGCTGGAACGCCTCAACAAGGAACTAGCCAAATGGCAAAAAGAACTGGACATGGTCGGCAAGAAACTAGGCAACGAACGCTTCGTCGCTAACGCCAAACCAGAAGTCGTCGAAAAAGAAAAAGCCAAACAAACCGACTACCAAGCCAAATATGACGCGACCGTAGAGCGTATTAAAGAGATGGAGAGGTTGGGGGAGTAAGAATCTAGGAGATACTATGGGAAAAAATATTGATCTTCTATTTGTCGGAAGTTCCAATCATAGAATAACACTTCAAACGGAAAATGGTAAAAAATTTTATAGATTCAATAGCAATAATTCAGATTTTAACAGCTATTTGTTAAAAGATATTTTACAATTTGTTACTGTAATTCTGAGTAAACCATTTAAATTGGATGTTGAATTTATATTTAATGATATAACAATACAGGATAAATTAGTATATATTTATTTTGAGTGTTTATGCTATCATTTAATTTCAAAGGGATATAAGGTTCGGATTTATTTTGAAACCGCGGTGTCAATATCGACAGCTGGAATAAATCATTCACCAATACGATATCTAAATCCACCAAATGGGAAATATTCTATTGATGAATTTAAAAGATATTTCCTTAAAGACCTTGGTGTAAATCATTTTAGATTATGGGTAGGTGAGCAGATAAACCCGTCTATATTATCAAGTGATATAATTATGTTCTTAAAGCATACGCAATTATTCCCCAAGAGAATGTTATATTCAATAGCTAATACTATTTGTGAGTTAGTTGGAAATGCGATTGAGCATGGAGAAAGCGACTGTTTAATTGATATTGATATTGCTCCTAATTATTCTCATAGAAATAAGAAGAATTTGAGTTTTATGGGAGTGAATGTAGTTGTCTTAAACTTTTCGAATAAGAATATAGGAGATTTAGTTCGGCAAAAAGTTTTATCTGGGAATGATTATGGAGAAAAATATAGTAAACTACAACAAATTCGAAATAGACATAGTCAGTATTTTACGGATCAATACACTGAGGAAGTTTTTTGGATGTTAGCTTCTCTTCAAGATGAGATATCTGGTCGACTTGATACCTCAATCAGTGGCGGAAAAGGGAGTATGGAATTGATAAAATCCATTATTGATTATTCAGAAAATAGTTATTGCTATGTCATGAGTGGGTGCTTTACTTTATCTTTTGAAAAAGAGTTTCTGAAAAAGGATTTGAAAGGCTTCATACCATTCAATGATTCAACGTTTGAAACTGAACCTCCTAGATTAGAGCTCTGCTCTAAAAGTATGGTAAGTATACCGGGTGTAGGATATAATTTAAATTTTGTAATTCAGGAGGCAGAGTAAATATGGTTAAAGAAATAAAACTGAATTTTAAGAAGACATATATAAGTCTATCAGGAAATCCTTATGGTCAGCAGATATATACTGAGCAAGTAAAAAAAATCTCTGACACAGACGATAAAATTAGATTAGTTTTTCCTGAACAAATAGAGAATATCGCATCTTCATTTTTTCAGGGTCTATTCAAAGATGAATTAGAAAAAATAGGAAAAAATGCAGTTATAAAAAAATATGAACTGGTATTTGAAAATCAATTAATTCCTTATGGTACTAAGGAGGCATTAGATTGAAAGAAATATTAATATTATCTGCTACTGTCTCACAAAATTCTAATGACATTTCATTAGAAAATATTTTATCATTTCTAGCGATAGTTGTGTCAGTATGTTCATTTATAATTAATTTATATTTTGAGAATAAACGTTCTAAAAGGGAGGTTGCTACAAGAATATTTCAAGATATTTATTTTAAGTATATGCAATATACAATCCCAAGATCTGACAGTAATATTAGTTTTAATAGTACTTCTAGTAAATTAGAAGGAATAACAGAAATGACAATTATGTTGCATAATTTGAGAAAGAAATCAAATTCATATAAATTTACTGATAAAGAATTTCATAAAAAAGTAGTAAACTACATTATAGAATTAGAAAATTTTTATTCCGATTCTCTTAATACAGTGACTGATAGTGAAAGATATCAAAAATTTAAAATTGATTCTACAAAACAAATTGAAGGATTGTATAGAATATTAAACAAAAAGTTAGAGAAGGGAAAATAGAGAGAAATTTTCTTTTGTTTAAATTATTTCACTTATATAAATATAGAAAGAGGTGCTTACATGACAAATTCTGTAAGTTCTCCAGCCATGAAGAAGCACAACATTGCAGCCTTCTTCTCTGGTGTGGGGGGAATTGAGTTGGGTTTTGAACAGACCAACGAGTTCAGAGTGGTGTATGCCAATGAGTTTGATAAGTATGCGAGAATGACTTATCAGTTGAATTATCCAGATACTCATCTGGATGGGCGTGATATTCACGATGTTCCTGCCGATGAAATCGGCGAAAATATTGATGTGATTGTAGGTGGATTTCCTTGTCAGGCCTTTTCTATTGCAGGTTATCGCAGGGGATTTGAAGACGACCGTGGCGGTTTGTTTTTTGAATTGCTTAGAATGATTGAAGCTAAACGTCCCAAGGTTGTCTTTGTGGAAAACGTGAAAAACATGGTATCTCACGACCACGGCAACACCTTTAAGGTGATCCGTGAAGCCTTGACAGAGAACAACTACTTTATCAAGTGGAAGGTTTTAAATGGCAAGGATTACGGTAATATCCCGCAAAATCGGGAAAGAATCTATGTGATTGGCTTTGACAATAAAGAAGCCTATGACGCCTTTGAGTTTCCAGAGGAAATTAAACTGACAACCACCTTAACTGATGTTATTGATTTCGGGGCAGAACCAGAAGAAATCTACTATTATCGTGAAGGGAAACAGCCTTTTTACGAACTCCTCAAGCATGCCATAGACAGTCAAGATACAGTTTATCAATGGCGGAGACAGTATGTCCGTGAAAATAAAAACGGTGTAGTACCGACACTGACAGCAAATATGGGGACTGGTGGTCATAATGTGCCCTTGATATTGACCGATAAAGGTGACATTCGTAAGTTGATGCCTAAAGAGACCTTTAATGTCCAAGGTTATCCAAAGACTTTTAAAATTCCAGAGAATGTTTCCAATGGTCAACTGTATAAGCAGGCTGGCAACAGTGTGGTTGTCCCTGTTATCAAGAGAATTGCGGAAAACATAGCTGGTGCTATGGTGCAAGCGGGCCAATCTCAATTAGATAGAGATGGAAAATTTGCCATTATCTATACAAAAATGAACGGTCAATTTGAGGGTCAATCATATGTAAAAGATTTTGCTTCCAGTTATGAAGAAGCTGAAACAAAGATTAGTTCTTATAATGACGGTCTGGGCATTTTATCTGATGAAGACTACCTGCGTTTAGTAAAAAAAGGTGGGCACCTAGAATTTTATAGTATTAATTAACGAATAGATAAATAAGGGGTTAGTGAAAAACTAATCTCTTTTTGATATACTATACTTATTACAAGTGAGGGACAGATATGTGGGATAAACTAAAAGTAGAGCACAAAGAAAAGTATAAAACCTTGATTACCAACTTTGCTAGTTTGAGTGAGGCGTTTTCTCAAAAGGCTGAGACAGCCGACCAAAATGATACAAATTATGTTGCTCCGATTGTCAATTCTAAATTTCAAGAAACTGTTTTTCAAAAAGCCTTTCATGCGGTAGGTGAGGACATTGCCAATACTTCCTATGACGCTTCCGTTGTGGTTGATGACAAGCATAAATATTTGGTCGGTATCAAATCTTTTGGTATCAATTCTGGTGATCAAAAGGTTGCCCAGTTCAAGAAAAATTCTCAGGAATGGAATGAAATATTATCAGAAATAAAATTTTATGATTCGATCGGAGAGGATAATACTGAACGCTATGAATTCCTCGCTCGAGAAATTTCTGAATTAAGAAATCAGCGGATTGAGTCTTCAAAAGCCCAAATTAAAGGCTTCAACTCAAATTCGGTTTCTGTAGAATCTGTTTATCATGTACTTATGCCAACATCTAAGGGTGATAAGCCTCAGATTTATGTTGGAGAAACAAGTTATCTACCGATTGATTTGGATAATTTGAAAATTTTAGGTTCTACTGGTAAAAATAATCCAACAAATTTCCGCTTTACAGATGGTCAACATACCTATAAATATACCGCTGCGGATAGTCAGTTACACATGACCTTTAATAATAGGGATATTGTGGTTGATACATGGGATGTGACTTATATTGAAGATCCTTTTACAATCTTTGAGCAATTACATTTGCTAACAGGTAGCAGGGAAGAAGCAGAAGTTCTTGAGACTGTTTCATGGGTTATCACAGATAAGCATGGACAAGTAGAGGAGAGTTCAGGCTTTAATGCGTTTGATGGTGGTTCAAAACTAGCCAAAAAAGATAGGGAACAAAGGATTGTCCGATTGCTAGAAAAATATCGGGATTCATTGAAATCTGAAGAGCGTGCCTATGTGACACAGCTTTTAGAAGACATTTTATTGAAAAAATGGACGACAAAAGATGAAAAAGTCCATATGAAACAACTTAGGGCAGAATTACTTCATTTTGCTAAAGAATCGGATGTAGTTGACCTAGCAAAGGACATTGAAAAGCTAGTCTATCGTCCAGTTAGTGAGGTCTATATTCCCTTACCTGATTCTAAAAACTTTCATGATGAGCGCCCACATTTCTTTGGTATCAATGCAGGTACATTTGAAAAAGGAACCAAGAAGTTAGCTCTTCCTAAGGAAAATCGGACCTTTGATTTAAAATTCCTATCATCAGGAGATGTCATCAAGGCTTATATCAATCAAGAATCAGGAAAAGCCATTCAGTCAACGGAAAAACAAGAAATCCTTGGAGAATGGATTTTACGCGGTGTCTTCCAGTTGAAAGAGCGTGAGATTCTGACAGGTGAGAAGCTAGAAGAACTTCAAATCAATGGAATTCGATTGACCAAGTTTAAAAATAGTCAGATAGGTATAGAATTTATTTGGATAGATACAGACAATCCCCCACAAGATGCGATTGGTTGGGTGTCGAAGAAGTAATGTATTACTTTATGTTTGTTATAAAATAAAACTTTTATGAACTAATCATTGATATTGAAAAGTTTGATATTTTCTAGCGATATAAATTCAAACCCCTTCTTCTTTCTGCTATAATAAACCTATAATGCTCAAAAACACTTTTCAAGTAGGAAGTAGCAATGGTACAGACTAGTTATGAACCAAGTCGCAATGTGGAAGATTTTCATTTAGCCGGTTTTGCATATTAGTCAAAGAGTCCAGTGGACTCTTTGAGCTCGCTTCCTCGAAATAAGAGAGAAGCGAGGGGAGCGAGGTTCTGGATGAACTGAAGCCGGGCGTGTACTTGGATTTGGTGGCGGAGCCGACCAATCCGTATGATTCAGAGGCAGTGGCCTTGTTTTATAAAGGAAAAAAACTGGGTTATATTCCCAAGGATCGCAATACATTGATCAGCCGAATGTTGTTTTATGGGCATAGTTCTATCTTAGAGGCGCGTGTTCAGATGGTGGATTTAACAGTGCACCCCGAGCGGCAGTTGCGTGTGGTGGTCAAGTTCAAGGACAAGCGCTAGTCGCTACACTGTCTAAAATGAAGAGCAGGTCTCTTCATTTTTTATTGTGCTCGTAATTATAGTTTGAGCGACAAAATGAGCGACAAAATGAGCGATAAAAAAGGAGTGGGAGCGGATTCAGGTCAGCTTGATGTTAAAATTAGACATTTTTGAAGCGTGGAATTTGAGCAAAAATGTTACTTGGCTGAGGTTGCTTGCTTCTGAAGTACCTAATAGTAGACGAATTTCTAAGCTGACAAAGCCAGATTGAAAGGTCCCAGACTACTATGTCTTGTAAGGATATCGAAGAAAGTAAAGAAGCTGCGAACGTTTGTTCGAGCCTCTTTTTATCTATTTTCTCGCCTTACTCTGTTCAATCAGATATTGTCGATTTGAATTCTAGTTTTAAGTGTCCATTGGCGCTATTAATCTCAATCAGAACTTTGGTTTCTAATGGTTATAAGTGTTTTTACAGGTCAAAAATGGTCATGGCACTTGTGAATTCCTTGTAGAGATGCTGGGCCTTGTAGGCTTGGAACTCGGATAAGTGCTTGACGGCATTGAAGCGTTTTGAAGGAGACTGCTGACGGTTGTAGGGGATTTCAGGGTGTAAGTGGAAGAAATCTCTAACGAGTTGCCATTCACGCACATAGCCTAGGGGCCTAACGTGATAGGTCACCCCGTCAAACACATGAGGTTCTTCTCGCCAGTGAATGTGACCGAAGACAACGTCTTGGACCTGGTGCTGTTTGAAGACTTCGTGATAGGACTGACTTCCCAGAAAACTGTTGAGGAAATCGACCTTAGCATAGGGGGTCTGGTAATGGGAGTGGGGGACAAAATGCATGGCCACAATGATGGGACCTGAAAGGCTAGAGACTAGGTCCTTCAATTGTTCAAGGCTGGCTTTTGTCAGCATGATATCATCTGCAGGGCGTTTGAGTTTTCGGTCAAACCAGTAGAGGTTTTTATGGCGAAGGTTGTCCTTGTAGGAAATTTCTGGGTTGAAGGAGTAGTCGTACCAACCGGCAAAGCTAATCAGGGTCGCCTGGCCAATCTGATGCTGCTGGAAGTCCAGCTCTGCTATGGCTTCCTCGGAAAGGCCTAACATGTCGTGGTTCCCCAAGTTATAGGTCACTTCAAAATCTTTAGTTAATCGCTCCAAAAAGGGCTTGGACAGCCCTTCAAAGTCATTGGAAATATCTCCGGCGATATGGAGATAGTCAATCTTCTGGTCGCGCAAAACCTGGACCAGGGTTTGCAACTCATCCTCCTCAAAGTGATTGGAATCGATGTGCAAATCGCTCATAATGGCTAAACGTGTCATGTTAAGAGTGTAGCACAGAATGGTATCAATTGCCAGACAAAGGGTAGAAGATTAGAAATAGCCACCTGAAAGCAGACCTCTCACTTGCTTTAGGGCTTCAATGAGCTCTGGCGAATTGCTGAGTTCCTCAATGCTACGGAAGTCTTCTTGGGCCTGGCCAGATAGCTCAATGCCATCGGGTAATAGCTCACGCGAGAAAGCTTGATAAAATTCGAGGAAGTAGAAGGCTACCTTGTGCTGATTTTCTGTCACATAGTATGGCTTTCCTAAATTGGGCGTCTTCTTAGGCCGTGTTCGACAGAGCCAGCCCTTTTCCTTCATGATACGATAGACTTTCTTACGATTCACGACGAGATCAAAACTCTTCTTGAGCAGTCGAGTGATGGTACGATAACCGTAGATGAACTGACTTTCCATACAGAGATGCTCGATTTTATCTATCACTTCCTCTCTTTGTTCTGTCCTTATCCCTTCAGATTTCCAACGGTAGAAGGTGGAGCGTTTGACATCGAAACAGTCTAGATTAAGGGACACTGGATACAATTTCTTGTAGTCATCCACTAGCTTGATAAGACTTACTTTGTCGAGTTTCTTATCAAGCTTCGATACTTTTTTAGCAGTTCCACTTGTAATCTCAACTGTTCTACTTCAGATAGTTGCTTCATCCCTTTGCCGTAGGTATATTGTTTTCCTACAGGTTGATGAAGGCGGTGCATTTCATCCTGTTCGTGCCACTTCATCCAAGTATAGATTTGACTATTATTTTTAATCCCTAGAGTCTCTTTGATGACCTTATTGCTTTTGCCTGCTTTTTTCATCTCGATACAGGCTAACTTAGTTTCTACCGAATAGGCTTGTTTAACCATAATAAAACACTCCTGTTTCTAGTTTGCTAGATTTCAACAGGAGTGTTTTTCTGATGTCTCATTTTGTGGGGACAAGTGCCACAGCGCAGTCGTCTCATCTTTGCTTAATACAGCAAGTCGTAGATTTCCATCGTAATGAGGTCAATGCTGTCAAAGGTATAGGTTTCGCGAGCCGTCACATCACGCAAGGTAAAGGTCGGACCATTTTCAGGGGCGTTGCTGAAAGCCACTTCTGCCACCACAACATCGTCACGCTCAAAATTACGTTTTAAGTTACCACCATCAGTCGCCATAAACTCTAAGCGATTAATGATTCTTACCAAATGTGATTCCATCAGATTATTCCCCTCGTTCTTATAATTACCTTCTTACTTTTACTATGGAATACCTGGAATAAAAAGTAAAATCGCTAAAATGAACCATTTTTACTCATGGACGAGCCTCTTAGGCACAATAAGGAGCTCCAAAAGGACTAGTACATGGTTTGACCTTACAACTTCCGAACAGACTATCGTGGAAAAACCAGCGACTAGGATAACAAGCTGCCGTTATCGAAACGCTCTTTAAATTTCCCTTAGTTGGTGGTTGACCCATCTGATGAGCGCCCTTTAACCGCAAAATACTGCCCACTTGGGCTGGCAAAGTTAAAGGTCAAAAAGGGTTCCGTTTGGACAGGGCTTGCGGTGTCGGTCTGCTCTGCTATTTTTGCCTGCAAGGCATAAATGTCGTCGCTCTCAAAGAGAATACTAGGCACATGATCCGCTACCTCAGGCGAGACCTGTTGGATAAAGGCCTTGTCGTATACCGTAATGGTTGTGCTACTTTTGGCATGTGAGCGCATCTCGAAGCTCTGGTAGCCCATCTGCTCACTTGTTGCTAAAATCTCAAAACCAACTGCCTCCCAAAAGGCCTGTTCGGCAGCCACATCAGCAACATAGAGCATCAGCGAGAACTGTTCTGTAAACATGACCTCTCCTTAAAATTGGACAGTTTGTGACTCAAAGCCTGCAATGTCAGTGTTGATCTGCCAGGTCATCCCAAACTGATCGACCACAATGCCATAGGCCGGGCTCCAAGGCGTCTCTTGAAGTTCCAGCTGAATTTCCTTGGCGTCTTGGCTAAGTTTTTTGTAAAGCGCAGTCGCTGTTTCAGCACTATCTAGCTGAATGCAGGCGGTCATATTAGTCCCTTGGATATAAGGGTAGTCAGGATTGTTGTCTGAAATCTGCAAACGAATGCCATTGATATTAAGGTTGGCGTTGAGGACTAAATGACTTTTTTCTTCTGGTGTATTTGGAATGGCTTGACCAAAGGTCGTCACTGCTACCACTTCAGCATCAAAAACATCTTTGTAAAAGTCAACAGCCCCTAAGCCATTTCCGTCAGTCACCAGGTAAAGTTCAATAGATTTAATCAAAAGTAATGTTCTCCTTAAATTGTTTAGAGCTCATTATAACACGTTTAAAGCTAAACTTTCTCGCAAAAGATTTGAAATGATGATACCGATGTCCCATCAGTAGTTGATGAACTTTAGAAATAAAAGAAAAATCGCTAGGCACTGCATCCCAATAATGGGGCTGAAGAAAAACACTTTTAAACAGCCATTTTCCTGAAATGGAATGAAACCGTTCGATGCAGGCATTGTCCGCTGGTGTTCCCTTACGTGACATGGAGCGGGGAATGCCTTTTCTTAGAAGTAAAATTAATATAAGATACAGAATTTTTTTCGCATCTAGTAAGTCATTAGTTGTCTTGCCTTTTAGGAACCTGGTGTGGGAAAGAGTCCCCGGCTTTATCTGAAATTAGGAAACATGGATGGATTCTTTCCACGATAGTTTAATGTGTTCAGAGTCTGACCTAGTGGATGCTTCTATTTTAGGCCCATTCTTGCTTATCCATCAAAAGCTTTTTGAGATAGCCTTCTCGGATGCCGGTGCTAACGAGGATTACTTCTTGACTGTTGAAGGTTCTCATGGTTTCTAGGAGGATAATCAAGCCGGGTGTGAGGGTATGAATACGCTCGGGAGTTACCTTAAGGACGGTAGTGAGGGTTTTCTTGTCCTTGACCAGTAGTCCTGTCAATAGTTTCTCGGCTTGTTGGCGGGTGAAATGGGTAGCATCACCGGTACGATAAAGCTTTTTGATGACCTTTCCAACAGCTCGGATGGCTCCGCCAGTTCCCGTAATGGTCGGGTAGGTTCCTGTTGGATCCTGGTCTAAGATTAGTTCAGTGACCGTTTTGTGGATGCTGATGACTTCTTGGACAGTGGGAAGGATGTCAGAAATGGCTTGCTTATAAAGGTTGAGGCTGCCCTTATCCAGATAGACATCCTGAATTGCTCTGCCATTTTCAAATAGAGCAATTTCCGTCGAACCCCCACCAATATCGATAGACAAGCCGTCCTCCAGACCGAAGACCTCGCGGATTCCCAGGTGGGTTAGGTCTGCTTCGTTATTCTGACTGAGAAGGTCGATGCTGATGCCGAGCTGGTCTTGAACCGCCTCGAGAATATCGTCTTGATTGGTAACATTGCGCAGGGAGGCTGTCGCAAAGACATGTAGGGCTTGCATTGTCACGATGGTTTGGATGCTTTTGATTTCTGTTAGGGTTTCTAAGAGGATGGCCAAGCCTTCTGGACTGAGTTGGCTATCTTCTACGTAAGCGGCCAGGCCGATGGTATATTTCTTAGTGAAGAGGACTGAGTAGCGCCCACGTTGGACCTGGTAGATATTGAGTCGAATAGTGTTTGAACCGATGTCAACGATACCGTAATTCATAAGAAGACCTCCTTTGTGTTTCTTGGGCAATAGCATAGCAGGACATTCTTTAAGGAAACTTATACTCTATAAAAAGTTTAAAATCAGACGTCATCAGGTCTCCACCCAGATCAAAAGATATGTGGGTCAAGGAGCTAGGTCAATTTTAAACTCACTCAAAATCTAAATAGACAAGGCAGGTTGACGCAAATTTAAGAGAGTTAGGAAAGGGACCCTAACGACCTATCATTTTGATTTTGGAAGAGTATTAAATGTTAATCGAGTATTGAGTGGAATTTGGTTAGGGAAAGTTTAGCAAGACTGTTACTCCCTTGTCACAAAAGACACATTTTGTAAGGGAATCGTCTTGCAGACCTTGCGCTTTTCCTTTAAAATAGTAGTATGGATATTAAGGGACAAATTCAGGCTCTGGCCAAGGAAATTGGAATTTCAAAAATCGGCTTTACAACGGCCGATGATTTTGCCTACCTTGAAAAATCCCTGAGGGCAGCGGTAGAAGAGGGACGGACCTCAGGCTTTGAGCACAAGGTTATTGAGGAACGGATTGATCCTAAGCTGTCATTGGCTTCTGCCAAGACCATTATTTCGATAGCTGTGGCCTATCCCCACAAACTTCCCATTCAGCCGCCCAAAACCCAGTACAAGCGAGGCAAGATTACGCCCAATAGTTGGGGCCTGGATTATCACTATGTCCTCCAGGACAAGCTCAATCGACTAGCTGAGGGCATCCGAGAGCTCTGTAAGGATTATCCCTTGGAGCACAAGGCCATGGTTGACACCGGGGCCTTGGTCGATACGGCTGTCGCCAGACGGGCAGGTATCGGCTTTATCGGGAAAAATGGTCTCGTTATTTCTAAAGAGTACGGGTCTTACATGTACCTGGGGGAATTGATTACCAATCTGGATATCGAGCCCGATCAGCCTGTGGACTATGACTGCGGGGACTGTAATCGCTGTATTGAGGCCTGCCCGACCTCCTGTCTGATTGGGGATGGGACTATGAATGCCAAACGTTGCCTATCTTTTCAAACCCAGGATAAGGGGATGATGGACCTAGAATTTCGTAAGAAAATAAAGACGGTCATCTATGGTTGCGATATCTGCCAGATTTGTTGCCCCTATAATAAGGGCATTGACAATCCTCTGGCCAGCGAGATTGACCCTGAACTAGCCCAGCCAGAACTCATCCCTTTTTTAGAGTTGACCAATGGGACCTTTAAGGAGAAATTTGGCCAAATTGCAGGATCTTGGCGGGGGAAAAATATTCTTCAACGCAATGCCATTATCGCCCTAGCCAACGCCCACGACAAGACAGCAGTGGTCAAACTGCTAGAAATTATCGACAAAAACAACAATCCCATTCATACGGCAACTGCTATTTGGGCCCTGGGTGAAATCATCAAGCGTCCCACAGATGACATGATTGCTTTTGTCCGTGAAGTGGACTCGGACAATCCTGATATCATCCTTGAAAGGGATAATGTACTTAAAACATGGCAAAACTAGCCTGTTTGTGGTAAAATATGAATTTGAATTCGCAAGGGTAAGGCATTTCCTGCACTTGCAGACAACATGATCGAAAGGAAATACTTATGGATATCGCAGAAATCCGTCAAAAAATAGTAGAAAACAAAGAGAAGTTGACTAGCTTCAGGAGGTCTCTTTGACTTAGATCGTTTGGAAGAGGATATTGCCCTCTTAGAAAACCAAATGACTGAGCCAGACTTTTGGAATGACAATCTAGCAGCGCAAAAGACTTCACAAGAACTCAATGAGCTCAAGCTCAAGTACCAGACCTTCCATGATATGGATAGCCAATCTGAAGAGGCTGAACTCTTGTTAGAGATGTTGGATGAGGATCCAGACCTTCAGGAGGAGCTGGAAGAGACCTTGACCAAATTGGACAAGGTCATGACCTCTTATGAAATGACCCTGCTCCTGTCTGAGCCCTATGACCACAATAATGCCATCATGGAAATCCATCCAGGTTCAGGAGGAACTGAGGCCCAGGACTGGGCAGAAATGCTCTTTCGTATGTACACGCGCTTTGGTAATGCCAAGGGCTTTAAGGTAGAGACCTTGGACTATCAGGCAGGCGATGAGGCAGGAATCAAGTCTGTCACCCTCTCCTTTGAGGGACCAAACGCCTACGGCTTTCTCAAGTCTGAGATGGGAGTACACCGTCTGGTTCGCATTTCCCCATTTGATTCGGCCAAACGTCGCCACACTTCCTTTACCTCTGTGGAAGTCATGCCAGAGTTGGATGATACCATTGAGGTCGAGATTCGAGATGACGACATTAAGATGGACACCTTCCGCTCAGGTGGTGCTGGTGGTCAGAACGTCAACAAAGTCTCAACAGGGGTACGTTTGACCCATATTCCAACAGGAATCGTTGTGGCCTCTACCGTCGATCGGACCCAATACGGGAACAGGGATCGTGCAATGAAGATGCTCCAAGCTAAACTCTATCAGTTGGAGCAGGAAAAGAAGGCAGAAGAAGTCTCTGCCCTCAAAGGTGATAAGAAAGAGATCACCTGGGGAAGTCAGATTCGTTCCTACGTCTTCACGCCCTACACCATGGTCAAAGACCACCGAACCAGCTTTGAAGTGGCACAGGTCGATAAGGTTATGGATGGCGATATCGAAGGCTTTATCGATGCCTACCTCAAGTGGCGGATGGACTAAGTCAGTTCTCGTCTACATTCTCGGGAAGCTCAGCTATGGCTCCCACAATAATACATAAAGTAAAGGAAACATTATGGCTCTTATTCAAATGAAAGGTGTGACGAAAAAGTACCACCGTTCAACAACAGCCTTGCGCGACATGACCTTGTCGGTCAACCAGGGTGAATTTGTTTATCTTGTCGGCCCTTCTGGGGCCGGGAAGTCTTCGCTCATTCGCTTGCTCTACGGAGAAGAGCGTCCGACGACAGGTTCACTCACAGTTGGTGAGTTTGATGTGACGGCTCTTAAAAACAAGCAGGTTCCACTGTTACGCCGAAGCGTTGGGGTGGTTTTCCAGGACTATAAGCTTCTGCCTAAGAAGACTGTCTTTGAAAATGTCGCTTATGCTATGGAAGTAATTGGCGAGCGCCGTTCAATCATTAAAAAACGAGTGCCAGAAGTATTGGAATTGGTTGGCCTTAAGCATAAAATGCGGTCTTTCCCAGACCAATTATCCGGTGGTGAGCAACAGCGAGTTGCCATTGCGCGTGCCATTGTTAACAATCCAAAACTTCTCATTGCGGATGAACCAACAGGTAACTTGGACCCTGAAATTTCATGGGAAATTATGCAGTTATTAGAGCGTATTAATTTGCAAGGGACGACCGTTCTTATGGCGACCCACAATAGTCAAATCGTAAACACCCTGCGTCACCGCGTCGTTGCGATTGAAGATGGACGCATTGTCCGCGATGAAGAGGAAGGAGACTACGGTTACAATGATTAGATTTTTCCGCCATTTATGGTCATCCATCAAAAACTTAAAGCGTAATGGCTGGATGACCATCGTTGCTATTTCTACAGTTAGCATTACCTTGAGCTTAGTCGGTATCTTTGCTGCTGTGCTATTGAACACTGAACGCCTGGCAACAGGTATCGAAAACAATATCCAAGTAAATACCTACCTCTTGGTTGATTCTACTGATTTCCAAGAAACCCTTACCAATGATAAGGGAGAAACAGTCGCCAATGAAAGTTACCATGCGGTTTACAACCAAATTATGGCACTTGATCATGTTGATAGTATCGAATATTCTAGCAAGGACACTGAGTTAGCTAAACTTCAAGAAGCCATGGGTGATGCCTGGAAACTTTTTGATGAAGACTCAAATCCACTTCAGGATGTTTATATCGTCAACACTTCAGATCCAAAGTATGTTAAGACGGTTGCAGAGGAAATTTCGAAGATTGCAGGTGTGGACTCTGTCGATTATGGTGGCACCAATACAGAACGCCTTTTCAAGATTTCAAACATTATCCGTATCTGGGGATTACTTGGAACCGCTCTCTTACTTATCCTTGCCATCTTCTTGATTTCTAACACGGTTCGGATTACCATTATTTCTCGTAGCCGTGAGATTCAAATCATGCGCTTGGTAGGGGCAAAAAACAGTTATATCCGTATGCCTTTCTTCCTTGAAGGGGCTTGGGTAGGATTGCTTGGTGCGATCATCCCATCTGCCATCGTTTACTTCCTCTACAAGATTGCTTACGAGAGCTTCAACCCTAACTTGCTCCGTCAAAACTTGTCTATGTATCCGATGAATCCTTACGTATACTATCTGATTGGGGCCTTGCTCCTCATCGGAATTATCATTGGTTCCTTTGGTTCCGTGCTCTCTATGCGTCGCTACCTCAAAGTCTAACAAAAAAACTGAGTTTCTCCTTGGAGAACTCAGTTTTTATTTGTCGTTGACCATTGGTCGATAGCTGTTAGGATTTCTTTTAGTTGCATAGCAGAGCTAATCGCAGCTTGTCCATCTCCAGCTTGGTGGCCATAGGAACCAAACTGGGAGTGGTTGCCGCCTTTTATGCTGACGTAGTCTGTCGTTTGGGGCAGACGTGCCTTGCCCTCTTCGTAGCTAGTCCAGTTGAGGACCTTGTCCTTGCTTGCGGTAATGGACAAGACAGAGATGTCTGTTTCAGACATCTCTGTAGAACTAGCAGGATAAGCTGCCAGCAAAATAAGTCCTTTAAAATGCGCATCCTCAACTAGCTCTGCGGCATTTTGACTGGCCATAACCCCTCCGAGAGAGTGACCTGCCAGCAGATAAGAGTCCGGTTGGATTTCCTCTATCAGTTTGAGGCCCTTGTCGCTGTTAAGCACAGGCAAATTCAGCAGGCTCTTAATGACGTAGACTGGGTAGCCATCTTCAGCTAGAGCCTGGGCCAAGGGGCTGTAACTTTCTGCTTCGACTAAACCACCAGCGTAGAAGAAAATTGTGGGTTTCTGGCTACCGCCTTGGCTAGCAAAGTAGAGGTAGTCCGCAGTGTTTTGCGTTGCAGTTTGGCTAATAGCTGTGGCCTCAGCAGATGGAGTGTAGGTTTTAGTCTTAATCAGAATCAGTCCTGCAAGAGCAAGTAGCACCAGCAGACTGAGAAGACCAATTAGAATTTTTTTAAATCGTTTCATCTCTTAAAAATGGGGATTGAAGGTCTTTTCATGGGCGATAGTCGTGTTCATGCCATGGCCTGGATAGACCGCATAATGACTAGGCAGGGTGAAGAGTTGGGTTTTGATGCTCTCAATCAGCTGGTCATGGTCTCCTGTTGGCAAGTCCCAGCGACCAATCGTCTCGCGAAAGAGGGCATCGCCAGTGATGACCGCCTCATCTTCGTCAAAGACAAAGGAGACTCCACCCCAGGAATGGCCCGGTGTCTCAAGGACTCGAAAAGTAAAGCCAGCAATCTCGTAAGGTTCCTCATACTGAAAGGTAAATTCAGCTGGGGCAACAAGGACATCAGCCATATCATCGTGGCGAGCAAGTCCAGAAAGGTTATCGACAGGACTGGTCAGCCAACTGGCTTCCTTCTCAGAGACATAGATTGGCGGATGATCAAAAGCCTCTCGAACAGCCTCAACGGACATGATGTGGTCGTAGTGGGTATGGGTCAAGAGGATGGCGGCAACTGGCTTAGCCAGCTCTCGGATCTTGCTTAAAATGGTCTCTGTATCGCTACCAGGATCGACGATAATCAGGGCTTGGTCATTTTCTAAAAAGTAGGTGTTCTCACCTGCTACCGTATTGATAGATTTCAAAATTTTCATAGGTCTAGTCTAACAAATTTCAGGACAAATGGGAAATCATATTCTTGGGTAAATAGCAGAGCAGGCCGATAGCAAGAGGGGGATGACAATAATTTGTTATATTCGATATTTTCTGACAATTCCCTAGAAATCTTGTCCTTTTTATGGTAGAATAGGAGCATTATCGTTTAGGAGAGAGAATTTTATGAGTAAGCCGATGAATTTTGTGATGATTTCGCCGCATTTTCCAACAAATTTTGAGACCTTTGCCCACCGCCTTCACGAGAAGGGCTTTCGGACGCTTGGGATTGCGGATGCCCCATACGAGGAACTCAGTCAAGGCCTCCGCGACCATTTGACCGAATATTACCGTGTGGATAACATGGAAGACTACGACCAAGTCTACAGGGCGGTGGCCTATTTTGCTCACAAGTATGGGAAAATCGACCGTATCGAGTCGCACAATGAATACTGGTTGGAGCTGGACGCCCGTTTGCGGACCGATTTTAATGTCTTTGGTTATAAAAACGACGATATGCTGGCCATCAAGACCAAGGCTCAGATGAAGGAAATCTTCCGTTCTATCGGCCTCAAGGTAGCAGCTGGTCAAGTCTTTCATAGTGACGAAGAGGCCCGTAAGCTGGCCAAGGAACTCAAGTTTCCAGTCATCATCAAACCAAACTCAGGCGTTGGGGCTTCTGATACCTATAAAATCAAGTCAGCGGATGAGTTGGAGGACTTTTTCACCTATAAGACTGAGGGTGTAGACTACATCATGGAGGAATTCATTGATGGGGACATCATTACCTTCGACGGTTTGGCTGACCATGCTGGCAATATTGTCTTCTACTCAGGTCTGGAATATTCAGATGCTGTTCTTTCTATGATTGATAGCAACGACGATATGTTCTTCTATGTTCCACGTGAGTTCTCACCAGTTATGGTTGAAATGGGGAAAAAATGTGTCCAAGCCTTTAAGGTTAGGGAACGTTTCTTCCATTTTGAATTTTTCCGAGTGAGGGCTACGGGAGAAATTATTCCGCTTGAGGTTAACTGCCGTCCGCCAGGCGGTTCGACCATTGACATGTGGAACTATGCCAACGACTTTGATGTCTTTGCTGAGTATGCCAATATCGTCCGTGATAATACCTTTGAAGCTGACATCAAGCACCCTTATTTCTGTATCTACATTGCCCGCAAGGAAGGTAAGGACTACAAGAATAGTATCGATGATATCTGGCGGGCCTACGGGGACCAGGTCATCTCAGTCCAGTCCATTCCAGGTGTCTTTGCCAAGATTATGGGTAAAGAAGGTGTTCTTGCCCGTACGGAAACCATTGACGAGATGCGTGAATTGATTGCCTATTGTCACGAGAAGAACTAGATTTGTCAGGCAATCTATAGTCGAATGAAGAGCTCTGAGACAAGGCATTGAGATGCAGACAGTACTTGGATACGGCAAGTCGAATATAACGATGTTTCAAGGTTAATTCATTCGACGGATAGTAACAATGATTAACCCCTAAGCAAGCAAGGGATAATTCCCTGCTCTGCTATTTCCTAAAAAAGAAAAGAGAATCCTATGCACTTTGAATCCCGCAGCCACTGGAGTGGCCATCTCGGTCGTGAAATGCACTTTAATGTTTACGGCCATGCTGGTAAACCTGTTATTGTTTTCCCGTCGTCCGGTGGAAGCCATAATGAATATGGTGATTTTGGTATGATTGAAGCCTGTCAAGACTTTATCGACCGAGGTCTAGTCCGTTTTTACACGCCTGATTCCTACGACAGCGAGTCCTGGCTCAATTTAGGTAAGTCTGGTCACGATATGGCCCTGGCCCATGATGCTTACGACCGCTACATCGTTGAAGAATTTGTTCCTCTTATCCGCTATGAGGCTGATTGGCAGGGGCCTATGATGGCGACAGGTTGTTCTATGGGGGCTTTTCACACGGTGAATTTCGCCCTGCGTCACCCTGATTTGTTTGATGTGTCGGTAGCCCTCTCTGGTGTCTACGATGCCCGTTTCTTTACAGGAGATTATTTTGGGGATGAGGCTATTTACCATAATTCTCCGATTGATAATCTTTGGAATCAAGAGGATAGCTGGTTCCTGGGCCGTTACAGACAAAATCGCTTTATCGTTGCGGTCGGCCAAGGGGCCTGGGAAGGACCTCATATTGAGGACACCCGCCGTCTCCAAGCCGCCTTTGAGGCCAAGTCAGTGCCAGGCTGGTTCGATTACTGGGGGCAGGATGTGGCCCACGATTGGGACTGGTGGCGCGTGCAGATGCCTTATTTCTTGGGGGTGCTTGAAGGAGAAGGTCGTCTATAAAAAAATAGCAGAGCTGTGTCTGAGGTTGATGTCTCTTTTAGGACAGAGACCGTAAGACTTCCCAGCTCTGCTTTTATGGTATAATATAGTCATTTGAATTAACCTTGATGCATCGTTACTTTTGGCTTGCCGTACCCAAGTACTGTCTGGGTCTCGAGGCCTTGTCTCAAAGCTAATTCATTCGACTATAATAATAAAAAAATTGAAGAGGTAGGATATGGTAAAAGTTCCTTTTGTAACCAAAGAAGAGTTAGAGTCAGTTGTAGCGGAGTTTCCAACTCCCTTTCACTTGTATGATGAGAAGGGGATCCGTGAGACAGCGCGTGCAGTAAACAAGGCCTTTGCCTGGAACCCAGGTTTTAAGGAGTTCTTCGCGGTAAAGGCTACTCCAAACCCAGCTATTTTGAGAATCCTTCAAGAAGAAGGGTGCGGTGTTGACTGTGCGACAGATACAGAATTGGTCCTTAGTAAAAAAGTAGGCTTCGATGGTCAGCATATCAGTTTTACCTCCAATAATACTCGTCCAGAAGAGTTTGTCTATGCTCGCGAAATTGGAGCGACCATCAACCTGGACGCCTATGAAGATATTGCCTTTTTAGAAGAGGCGGCAGGTCTGCCAGAAACAGTGTCCCTCCGCTATAATCCTGGTGGTGTCTTTGCTCTTGGAACAGACATCATGGATCACCCAGAAGAGTCTAAGTTTGGGATGACCAAGGCCCAGCTCTTGCAGGGCTATCAAGATTTGCGTGATAAGGGCGTTAAGGAATTTGGCCTGCATGCCTTCTTGGCCTCTAACACCGTGACCAACGCTTACTACCCAACCTTGGCAGCTCAGCTATTTGACCTTGCCGTAGAAATCAAGGAAACGATTGGGGTTAGTCTGAGCTTTATCAACCTGTCTGGTGGGATTGGGATTGACTATAAGCCTGAGAATCGCCAAAATGATATTGCGGTTATCGGAGAAGGGGTCCACGAGGCTTTTGACCGGATTTTGGTGCCAAATGGTCTTGGGGATGTGACCATCTATACTGAGTTGGGTCGCTACATGCTGGCCAGCCACGGCCATTTGGTAACCAAGGTTCTCCACCTTAAGGACACCTACCGCCATTATGTGGGTGTGGATGCTAGCGCAGTCAACCTGCTCCGTCCAGCCATGTACGACGCCTACCATCACATCACCAATATTTCCAATCCTGACGGACCTCTTGAGACGGTTGATGTGGTGGGGTCGCTCTGCGAGAACAACGACAAGTTCGCTAAAAATCGTGAGCTTGCCCAGGCCCGGCTTGGCGACCTCCTTATCATTCACGATACAGGAGCACACGGCTTCTCCATGGGCTACAACTACAATGGCCGTCTCCGTTCAGCTGAGATTCTCTGGCAGGAAAATGGCAAAGCCCGCATGATTCGACGGGCAGAAACCATGGAAGACTACTTTGTGACCTTGGACGGCTTTGAGTTTGAGGTGAAATAGATGTGGCTGGGCTAAAAATCTTCAGCCTAGATTATTAGATGTTTCAGTTCTAATGAACCATTACTGGATGGTGGCTAATTCATTGATTTCATCAGTTTTTCCAGTTTTAATGAAATGAAGCAAATAAAGTTTGTATGATTTTCAAGCTCAAACGGTCTGGTGGGCCGTTTGAGCCTTGCTATTTGTACTTACAGTTTGTCAAGTTTATGAAAATCTGATATACTATTAGGGTATAAAAACAGGCCATCTATATGATGGCATTAGAGGAGAATGGATTAATATGAATACCGTGATTTGGGTAATTTTGGTGATTGCAGCTTTTGCTGGTGGATTTTTTGCAGGTGCTTATACGCTGCGCAAACAAGTGGAAAAAGACTTTGGTGAGCACCCACGTTTGACACCAGATGCTATCCGTGAAATGATGTCACAAAGTGGTCAAAAACCAAGTGAAGCGCGTATCCAACAAGTTTACCGCAACATTATCAAGCAACAAAAAGAAGCAGCAGCTAAAGCAAAGAAAAAATAAGCTTATGAGATGGAAACAAACTCAGTTGGCAAAGCCAGCTGGGTTTGTTTTGAGAATAAAGCTGGACTGGGTCGGACCAGTGCAGGTTAGGTTGGAACGAGGAACCTGCTGTTTTGGCTAGTATAATCGTCAGCTCAGCTATGGATTAAAGTTAGTGGAAAGGAGTGGCGTGTGGATAATAGGCCTATCGGATTTTTAGATTCGGGTGTCGGTGGTTTGACGGTTGTACGTGAATTCATGCGTCAGCTGCCCCACGAAGAAGTGATTTTTATCGGCGATTCGGCGCGGGCTCCTTATGGCCCAAGGCCAGCAGAACAGATTCGTGAGTACACTTGGGAGTTGGTTAATTTTTTATTGACCAAGGATGTCAAGATGATTGTCCTAGCTTGTAACACTGCGACAGCTGTGGTCTGGGAGGAAATCAAGGAAAAGCTAGATATTCCAGTTCTGGGTGTGGTTTTGCCGGGTGCCAGCGCTGCGATTAAGGCAACCAAAACCGGAAAAATCGGTATCCTAGGGACTCCCATGACTATCCAGTCGGATATCTATCGCCAGAAAATTCAAAGTCTCTCACCAGAGACGGAGGTGACAGGTCTGGCCTGCCCCAAGTTTGTTCCCTTGGTCGAGTCCAATTCCAGCCAATCTAGTTTGGCGAAAAAGGTAGTCTATGAGACTCTGGAGCCCATGGTGGGACAGGTGGACACTTTGGTCTTGGGTTGTACCCATTATCCTATTCTTAGTCCCATCATCCAAAATGCAATGGGACCACATGTCCGTCTGATTGACTCTGGAGCAGAGACGGCGCGGGATATTTCCGTCCTGCTCAATTATTTCCAGATTAACCGCAGCCGTCAGGCAGGCGAGGTTCATCATCAGTTTTACACCACTGCCAGTCCTGCGGCCTTTAAGGAGATTGCGGATAGTTGGCTCGAACAAGCAATAGAAGTGGAGCACGTCGATCTATGACAGAAAAGATTTACGAATACAAGGACGAGCAGAACTGGTTCATCGGTAAGTGGGGTGGTCTTGGTTTAATCACTCTCTTAGGAGATACGATGGGTGAAGAACTCTATTTCTTAAACCATGAGCTGGGACGCCTACTCGAAAATGATGAAACTGTTGCTGAGGATGAGAGTTACGATGTCACGATTGTCAAGATGGCCAGTGACTTCCATTTGATTCGCTTTATCGTTGAGATGATTGCCCAGGAGACTGGTCGTGATTTGGCAGTTCGTCAACATCAGGGCAGTATCTTGGTGACAGAAGGTGAACGTATACGCCTGGTTCATTTGCCAGCTCAGGGTGTTACGGTGAATGATTTCTTCGGGCAGACTGAGCAAGGTTTGTCTGACTTTGGAGACACCATCCTCATCGCCACGAAAAATGAAGGTAAGACCAAGGAATTCCGTAAGATGTTCGAGCGTCTGGGACTTAAGGTCGAAAACCTCAATGACTATCCTGATTTACCCGATGTCGAAGAGACGGGTGTGACCTTTGAGGAGAATGCCCGTCTTAAGGCGGAAACCATAGCAGAGCTGACTGGCAAGATGGTCTTGGCTGACGATTCCGGTCTCAAGGTAGACGTTCTAGGCGGTATGCCTGGAGTCTGGTCTGCCCGTTTTTCAGGACCTGGAGCAACCGATGCCAGCAACAATGCGAAACTGCTGCATGAACTCGCCATGGTCTTTGACCAAAAGGACCGCTCAGCCCAATTCCACTGCACGCTGGTAGTCGCCAAACCTGGCGCAGACAGTTTGGTTGTCGAGGCAGACTGGGACGGCTATATTGCCTTTGCTCCTAAGGGTGAGGAAGGCTTTGGCTATGACCCGCTCTTCCTGGTTGGTGAGACCGGTAAGACCTCTGCAGAATTCGGTGTCGATTATAAAAATGAGCACTCCCATCGTGCCCTAGCATTGCAAAAACTTTTGGAGGTATTTCCAACATGGCAAGCTACACATTCCTAGTTATGAGTGATTCTCATGGTGACCGACACGTTGTCGAGGATATCAAGCAGCACTACCAAGGCAAGGTCACAGCCCTGTTTCACAACGGAGATTCTGAACTGCCTTCGACCGATCCTATTTGGTCTGGCATAGAGGTAGTTCGTGGCAATTGTGACTATGATAATGGTTACGAGGACACGAATGTTCGTCACTTCGGAGAGGTGACCCTGGTTCAGACCCACGGACACTTGCAGGGCATTAACTTTGGCTGGCAACGATTGGATTTGTTGGCTCAGTCAGAGGATGCGGATGTCTGTCTTTACGGTCATCTTCATCGGGCTGATGCTTGGAAAAATGGCAAGACAGTCTTTGTGAACCCAGGCTCTGTTCTCCAACCTCGCGGTGAGGTTCAAGAGAAACTGTATGCTCTTGTAGGCGTTGATGACGACAAGATTTCTGTTGATTTTTATAGCCTCAATCACCAACTCTATCCAAGTTTATCAAAGGTATTTGAACGATGATTGCCAAAGAATTTGAAGATTTTCTAATCGGTCACCTTGGGACCTACCTGATTCCAGCCAAGGATTTGGCTATCTTTATCGATAGTCATAACGTTGAGCACGTCACTCTGCTTTTAGCCAATAGTGGTCTTTCGCGCGTCCCTGTTATTACTAAGACTGGACACTATGTCGGTACCATTGCCTTGGGAGATATCATGAAGTATCGTAACCAGTATGGTTTGTCTTCTGAACAGGTGGCCAAGCTAGACATCGAGCTCATGGTTGACACTCGGATTCCGACAGTGTCTGATATGGCTTCCTTGACGGAAGTTATGCATAAGCTTGTCGACACTTCCTTTCTGCCTGTTCTGGATAAGGATGGTGTCATGCTTGGAATCATTACCCGTAAGGCCATTCTCAAGGCTATCAACAGTCTTTTGCATGACTTTACCGACCACTACGAGATTCAACCTAAATGAACCCACTGATTCAATCCTTTCTAGCAACCAAATCTCTTTCTGCTAATTCTCTCAAGGCCTACCAGTATGATTTGCAGGGATTTTTGGCCCTTACAGGTGGTGTGGTCAATGCGGAGCGGCTGAAATTGTATGAGCAGTCGCTAGTCTCCCTTAAACCGTCTGCCCGCAAGCGTCAGCTGTCCACAGTCAACCAATTTCTTTATTACTTGTACCGTCAGGGCTTGACGGATGCTTATTTTAGGCTGGAGAATGCGGAAAAGCCGGTTCAGATAGCCTTGGAGAAGGAGCGACTAGACCGCTCAGCCTTTTATGCCTATGATGTCTTAACTCCAGGTCAGGTGATTGCAGTCTTGATTTTGGACCTAGGACTTCTACCGAGTGAAATCATTGGGCTGAGATGGGAGCAGATTGACCTGGACTTTCAGGTGCTGACCTTGAAAAATGATGCTCTGGTCCGCGTGGTCAAGCTGACGCCAGTCCTGGTGGACATGCTGAGTCAGCTAGAACAGTCTGAGACTTACTTGTTTGAGAGAGCTGGTCAAGCCTATTCCCGTCAATGGCTCAACAAGAGTTTAGCCGCTTTCCTCAAAGAGCTTGGGCAGCCTGACTTGACCCCTCAAAAATTGCGTCAGGATTTTATTCTCAAGGCGGTTGAAGAGGGAGTGTCTCAGGCTGATTTGGCGCGACAGCTTGGTCTGAAGACGGGTTTAACCTTGGAAAAATTTTACAAACACAATGGATATTAAATTAAAAGACTTTGAAGGGCCCCTGGACCTCCTCTTACACCTGGTTTCTAAGTATGAGATGGACATCTATGAGGTGCCCATCGTTGAGGTTATAGAGCAATATCTGGCCTATATCGCAACCCTACAGGCCATGAAGTTGGAGATTGCAGGGGACTATATGCTCATGGCCAGCCAGCTGATGCTAATTAAGAGTCGGAGGCTTCTGCCTAAGGTTGTCGAAGAGACGCCAGAGGAAGAGGACCCTGAACTGCTCTTGCTCAGCCAGTTGGAGGAATACCGCCTCTACAAGGAACTCAGCCAGGAGTTGGCCAGTCAGCATGACCAGAGAGCCCTGCATTTTTCAAAACCCAAGCAGGAACTAATTTATGATGACATGGTCCTCAACCAAGACAAGACAGCCATGGATTTATTCTTAGCTTTCTCAAAAATTATGGCTGCCAAACAGCAACAAATCAAGCAAAATCACACAGTCATTGAGCGTGATGATGTTAAGATTGAGGACATGATGGTGGTCATCGAGGACCGTTTTAAAGATCAGTCTAGTCTGACCTTGGGGTCAATTTTTATGGAAGCTCAGACCATCAATGAGGTCATCACTATTTTTCTAGCGACCTTAGAGCTGATTAAGGTCCATGCCATCCAGGTAGAGCAAGCAGAGCCTTTCGGGCCTGTTATTTTAAGAAAGGAAGTCCATGTCTCATCTCGCCAAGATTGAAGCCCTGCTTTTTGTGGCAGGCGAAGAAGGTCTCAGCGCTGCGCAATTAGCCCAGCTGGTGGATTTATCAGCGCCAGCCCTCATGCAGCAACTGGATAAACTAGCTAAAAAATATCAGTCTGATTCGGATTCGGCCCTGCTCTTAGTGGAAACCTCGCGGCGTTATCGCTTGGTGACCAAGGATGAGCATGCTGAGTTGCTCCGCCATTATGCCAAAACCCCAACCAACCAATCCCTCTCTCGGGCAAGTCTTGAGGTCCTCTCCATCATTGCCTACAAGCAGCCCATTACACGGATTGAAGTCGATGATATTCGGGGGGTCAATTCTAGTGGTGCAATAGCAAAGCTGCAAGCCTTTGATCTTATCAAGGAAAATGGTAAGAAGGAGGTCCTGGGACGGCCAAATCTCTATGTGACGACAGACTACTTTATGGACTTCATGGGAATCAATAGTTTGGAAGAACTGCCTGATGTGTCCAGTATTGAACTCAAGGATGAGGAAACTTCCCTTTTTAGGACAGAAGAAGCCTTGACTGACCAAGCAGGATTTGTAAAGTCGGAAACTCAGGTAGACGCAGGGGAAGTAACACCAGGACTCTTGGCTGAACAAGCAGACATGGGAAATATAGAAACTCTACCAAGTGAAGCAGATTTGGCAATAGAAGAAACGAAGGAACAAGGAAATTAAAGCAGATGCGTATTAACAAATTCATTGCCCATGCAGGCGTAGCCAGCCGTCGTAAGGCGGAGGAGCTGATCAAGCAGGGGTTGGTTACCATCAATGGACAGGTTGTCCGTGAACTGGCAACGACTGTTAAATCAGGTGATGTTGTCGAAGTTGAGGGAAGCCCAATTTACAACGAGGAGAAGGTTTATTACCTCCTCAATAAGCCCAAAGGCGTTATTTCCAGTGTCTCTGATGAGAAGGGAAGAAAGACCGTCATCGACCTCCTGCCCCAGGTCAAGGAGCGGATTTATCCGGTTGGTCGTCTAGACTGGGACACAACTGGGGTGCTCATCTTGACCAATGATGGGGACTTTACCGATAAGATGATCCACCCCCGAAATGAGATTGACAAGGTCTATGTTGCTCGTGTCAAGGGCCTAGCCAACAAGGAAAATCTCCGTCCCTTAACCAAGGGTGTGGTCATCGATGGTAAGAAAACTAAACCAGCCCGTTACAATATTATCAAGGTTGATCCTGAAAAGGGCCGTTCGGTGGTTGAGCTGACCATCCATGAGGGACGCAATCACCAGGTCAAGAAGATGTTTGAAGCTATTGGCATGCCCGTAGATAAGCTCTCACGGACCAAATTTGGGACCTTGGACTTGACCGGCCTTCGTCCAGGAGAAGCTCGTAGGCTTAATAAAAAGGAAGTCAGCCAGCTCCACAATGCGGCGATCAATAAGACCAAATGAAAAAACTCTTAATCGCGCCTGTACGTTTTTACCAACGGGCCATCTCCCCTCTTTTTCCGCCCTCTTGTCGCTATAGTCCGACCTGTTCTAACTACATGATTGGTGCTATCGAAAAACATGGGGCCAAGGGAGTCTTGATGGGGCTGGCCCGCATTCTTCGCTGCCATCCCTTTGTACCAGGTGGTGACGATCCGGTTCCAGATCATTTTACACTGAGAAGAAATCAAGAAAACTGACCGTCAAGATTGGCGGTCAGTTTTTTAAAATGCTATTTCTACGAGGTCTAAGCTTGTTTTTTCTTGTCAAAGACGTTGTAGATGTATTCAAAGATGGCCAGGGTAGCGAAGCCAAATCCGCAGAAGGTGAGGACGCCAGCAGTATTGGTAAAGCCAAAGGTACCTGATACTGCGTTAATCATCGGAGCTGCAAAGGCTGCCCCCAGGTTAATCCCCATAAGGATAACAGAAGTGGTCAGCGTTCCACCATTTTTAGGACCAACTTGAGCCACACGAAGGAAGGCTTGTGGAAAGACCCAACCAAAGAAAATACCAGCTACCACGACACCAGCTGTGACCATGGCAACACTAGAGGCATTGGCAACGATGAAGAAACCAGCTGCAATACCTGTGAAGGAAACGGGCAAGATAAAATTACCAATAACCTTTGAAACAGGAGCGTAGAGCAGTGCTGCAACCATAGACGCTAAACCGAGTGAAGCTAGGATAGAGGAGGCAGCAGATGGGCTAAAGAGACCAGTTTCTTGACCAAAGACAGCCATCTTAATGGTCATCATTAGGAACATGGCAAAGACTACGAGGAAAAGCAGAGCAAGGAGCAAGATGTGAGTGTTGACCGCTTCCTTGAAGTTAAACTTAGCAGGAGCAGCTTGCTCGCCTTGTGCCTTGTCATCTGGAATGGTAACAAAGAGCCAAATCATGATGAGGGGAATCAGGCCGACAAAGAATCCTGCAAAGGCAGTCCGCCAACCACCGATAATGAGGGCTGAAAGGAGGAACCCAAAGGCCGCATTCCCTAAGTTTTGGGCAGTGTTTTGGAAACCAAGCATCCCTTTTAACTGCTGACCATCATAGAAACGGTACATCAGACTAACTGAGTAAGGGTTAAAGAGCCCAATCCCTAGCCCCATCAAGAGACGGGCAGCGATGATAATTGGGAAGGATGATACCACGGCTGGCAAGACACCACCGATAGTATATAATCCAAGCCCGAAAAGTATAGTCCGTTTGATACCAAATTTATTACCGATAGCTTCCGCAAACAAGATGAGGAAAAGCACGCTGAAGTTTGGCAGGGTTGAAATCAATTCAATAGTCGATTGAGAAACCGTTGGGAATTGCTCAACTAGCTGAGTATTAGCAATCGAGATAGAGGGGGCAGTCTGTGCCAAGAGTGAGAGAGACAAGAGCGAGGCCTTGAAGAGCCAAGATGACGCATTAACTTTTTTTTCTGACATGATATTCTCCTATGTGTAAATCTGTCGAGGTTAGGTTAATTTCTAACCTGTAAGAAATGATGAAGTGTAAAATTAGTCGGCTTTTGCAGCGATATCTTTGACAGCTGCAAGACCTGCGAGGCGCCCGGAAGTCCATGAGAAACCAGAGGCAAGTCCTTCGTAAGCTGGGTAGTTTTGAGGGGCATAATAGCCACCAGCATTGGCCCCTCCAGTGTAGAGACCTGGGATTGGTTTCATGTGGACATCAAGAACGCGCAAGTCCTTATCAACACGAACTCCGCCAACTGTTCCAAGATATACAACTTGTCCAATAAAGGCATAGTATGGACCATTTTCAACAGAGTACTGCAGAGATGCAGCTGGTTTGCTGAAGAGTTTGTCCTCTTTGGCATGGATGGCTTCGTTGTACTCTTTGACGGTCAAGGCAAGAGCGTCTGGGTCAAAACCGGCATTTTGAGCTAATTCTTCGAGAGTATTGCCTTTAAAGCAGATGCCTTGAGCGACAGCTTCATCTGCCAATGCCACAAAGTTACCTTTGGCATCAGAAGCACCAGGACCAGATTTTGAGATGACCAATTTGCTGCCTTCTGTGTAGCTTTCTAAGGTTGCTTTGTCAGCGATGTAGAAGTATTTAGAGCCGACACCGAAAGCAGCGTTTGACCATTGAACAGTATCGTAAACGACATCTTCATTGGTAAAACGAGAGCCGTTTGGGTCTACCCAGAGAAGTGGTGAAAGGAGAAGTTGAGTCAAAGGAGAGTCGTTAAAACCAGCTAATTGTTTGCCTTTCGTATCTTGAGAAACGACTGACTCAGCCATCTGTGCCGCGTGGATTAGGGCTGTACCATCGATGTTGACACCACCTGCTTTTTCCATCGCTGAAAGACCTTCACCCATGTTTGGAACACCCAGAGTACGCATATTGATGGTTCTCATGGTTTTGGCTACACGACGTTTGTCGCCACCAAATCCACCTGTGGTGATGATGCTGGCCTTGGCATTGACGATGATATCTTGCCCAGTCTTGTCAACAGCTGTCAAACCAATGATCCTTCCGTCATCTTCTTGAATAAGGTCTTTCATGGTTGCTTCAAAGATAAACTTAACCCCTTCATCTTCCAAGGATTTTTGGATGGCTGGGAAGGTTCTATCCTTATCCATGTATTGATGATAAGCACCGCCACGGTAGTAGTTGTCACGGTGGGCAAATTGTGTCGTATTTTCAATTGGGTTAAGCTCAATTTCCATCCCCAGACTCTTGATTTCTTCCAGAGTTTCTTTGGCATGGGTGATGACATTTTTTAAAAGGGCTCCATTTGACAAGAAATGGTTATGTTCCTGCAATTCGTTGATAGCACCTTGGATAGTGACAGGATAGCCGAGAGCTTTTTGCTCTTCAGTTTCGACGGCGAAGAAACCAGAGGAAATCTTAGTGTTCCCGCCAACTGCCGGCAATTTTTCAAGAACGAGGACCTTGAGTCCATTTTGAGCAGCAGCGTGGGCAGCGGACATACCAGCTCCACCAGCACCTGCAACGACGACATCAACTGTATAAGTTTTTACCATGTGAAATTCCTCACTTTTGTTTTATGCTATAATTATAAGTGAATCCTTTCACAGAAAAAAAGCCTTTTAAATATCTAAAAATATGACGAAATCTATCTTTCGTCAAGAATGGAATGTCAGTTATGGTAACCTTAATTTCAAATTGTCAGACCTACACGCCTGTTGCTCCCCTACAGGAACAGTCGGATAGTCGCAAACACCTCTACATCATGGAAATGTTAAGTGAACAGTTGGTCACGACACCAAATAAGCACTTGTTGGTGCGGCCCTATGATGTGATTGTTGGTCAAGATTTATCTCATTTTAGCTTTCAGTCACAGACAGGTGCCCCTATTTTAGGTCGTCTCTATTCTCTTTACTTTGATATTCCAGGTTCAATAGCCTTCTATACGGTTGGTGATAATGCCATTATTCATGATTTGATGAATACGGACCAGGTTGGAGAAGCCTATATTATTTTTAACCATCTCCAGGCTAAGATAGTACATGCTTATTTAGATGCGATTGAGGCCTTGGAAAATATAGAGGATGCTGATCAGTACAGTCACTATCAGATTGAAAAGGTGGCAGGTCTTCTCTTCACAGAACTTTTGCGTGAGCATGAGAGCAAGGTCTCCAAATCGGGCTCAAATTTTCCAGACCGTGAGGTCAAGTATGCGACCCGTGATACCCAGTCAGGTGTTATCATGAAATACGTGCGCGAACATATTCACGATATTACCCTACAGGAGGCTGCAGCCCATTTTTCCTATCAACCTAATTATTTTTCTCGACTCTGTCGTACGCTCTATGGGACGACTTTTAATGAACTAAAGACCCATATCAAGCTGGAAATTGCCAAGGAGCAGCTGACCATGACTACCAAAAGTTTGGAAGAAATTAGCTTGGAACTGGGTTACAAGGCCTTGTCGAATTTTCATCGTAATTTTAAGGCACAAACAGGCCTGACACCGCGTGAATATCGTGTCCAAAAAGGTCATTCCTTGTCTTTTTTAGATGAGGAATAGGGATAATCTCCTTGAGAATGTTATAAAAAGTCATATTTTTAGATATCGTTTTTTATTTAATTGACAACAGAGTTGGAGTATAATGTTATTAAGTTCACAAAGTTTCTGCCTAAGATTTGCTAGCGACAGAAATATCTTAATACAAGAAAGGTCAAGCTATGACAAAACTCATTGCCCTCGTTGGAACCAATTCCGACAAGTCTACCAACCGCCAGTTGCTCCAATTTATTGCGACACACTTTGCCCCACAAGCCGACATTGAACTGATGGAAATCAAAGATATTCCAGTCTTCAACAAGAGCCTCATGGGAAATTTGCCTGCCGTGGTTAAGGAAAAAGAAGTCAAAATTGCTGAGGCTGATGGTGTTATTATTGCGACACCAGAGTACGACCATTCGGTAACAGCGGCCCTCATGAATGCGCTTGAGTGGTTCTCTGTTGGTTCGCATCCTTTCGTGGATAAGCCGGTCATGATTGTCGGTGCTTCATATGGAACCCTAGGTTCTTCTCGTGCCCAGGCTCAACTGCGCCAAATTCTCGATGCGCCTGAGCTCCGTGCCTATATCATGCCAAGTTCTGAGTTCCACCTATCCCATTCCTTGCAGGCCTTTAATGAAGACAATCGTTTAACTTCTGAGAAGAAAATAGCAGAGCTGGAAGCTTTGTTTACAGATTTCCTACGCTTTGTTGCCATCACAGCTAAATTGACTGCGACCCATGCCCAGCACAAAGAAGCAGTGAAACAGTTCTCTTGGGACCAAGTAAATTAGGAGGAAATTTGTATGAAACTTGTTGCTATTGTAGGCTCAAATGCCCCACATTCTCACAATCGTCTCCTGCTCCAGTATATCGGCTACCGTTTTCCACAGCTCTTTGACTTGGAAATCTTAGAAATTGCGGATGTTCCTCTCTTTAATCAGAGCAATGACCAAACGAACAATCCGATTATTCAAAATCTCAATCGCAAGATTGAAGAGGCAGATGGTGTCATTATTGCGACACCGGAGCACAACCATACTATTACAGCTGCCCTTAAGAGCACTATCGAATGGTTATCTTTCAATCTGCACCCATTTGATGGTAAGCCAACCATGATTATGGGAGCTTCTTACTACCAACAAGGGTCCTCTCGTGCCCAACTTCACCTGCGTCAAATCCTCGATGCACCTGGTGTCAATGCCATGGTCTTGCCGGGTAATGAATTTTTACTGGGGAACTGTAAGGAGGCTTTTGATGAGAAGGGCCATCTCAAGGTTGAAGGAACAGTTGCCTTTCTAGAAACCTGTCTGAAAAACTTTGTGGCCTTTGTTGAACTTATCCAAGGTTTGCAGGCTAAGACCCTTGTGGAAGTTGCACCAGTTGTGACTGATTCTGAAGATACCTCAGCTGATACTACTTCAGGTGCTTCTGAATCATGGAATGCCACTGAAGAAGTTGTACCAGTTGTTTCAACCAGTTCAGATCCATTTGAAAAAATCCTGGATGAAACTTTTGGAGCGGATTTAGGTATCGCTCTGGAAGAAGATCTATTTGATACGATTACTTTACCGAATTAAAACTTAAAAACGGATCTAGGGGTAGAGCCATTGCTGAAAAATCCATAGTAGGTAGAAAAAATGACTTTATTTAGTTCTCCATTTTTGGTATATAAAGATAAATTATTGAAAGTATAAAGATTGAAGAAATGATTAGAAAGAGATCATTTCTTCTTTTTTATAGATTTAGGCCAGTTTTCCTGGAAAAATAAAAAACATCTGTAGTGTTAATGGCTTGGAGGCTAGTGACTCACAAACATTTTTCTATGAACAATTGTTTTAGTCCCATCCAACTAAGATTTAAATGATCAAAAGATTAATTCTTTCACGCATAAAAATATTATTGAGTGAATTTTCGAAATACTATTGAATATTCTGATAAAATATGATTAAATGTGTTTGTAGCTGAATGAGCTATAAATTTATCTTTTAGGAGAAGGATATATGGAAAAGAAACATGTTTTTTCACTTCGCAAGTCAAAACTTGGCGCTGTATCTGTTCTTTTAGGTGCAGTTTTTTTATTTGCAGGTGGTCAGCAAGTAGCTGCTGATGATAGTGGAAGTGCTTTGCCAGTTGTACTTGAAACGATTGCAGAACAAACAGAACCCACTGGGAACCCTCTTGTTTTAGCATCGGAAACTGTTGAAACGGTAGCTCCAGAAGAAGTCACTGTTGTGACAGCTTTGTCAGATGAAAATCCCGAAGCAGAATCACTTGTAGCTACTGAATCGATCAGTAGTTCAGCTAAAAGAGAAGAAGTATCGAAAGAGGTTTCAGGAACAAATGTGACAGAAGCTGGTGAAGGTGAAGAATCAACTCCTGTTTATACAGCTGAAACTCCTGCCTCAAATGCTAATGGATTGACAACGGTAACCGATGCTGAAACAGTTAAATCTGAGAATAAATTGACTGAAGTTTCCTCAGAACAACCTCTCAACAATGATAGTAATGCGATTATTACAGTTCCAGAAACCTGGAAAACCGGTTATAAGGGAGAAGGGATGGTCGTTGCCATTATTGACTCCGGTTTGGATGTTGAGCATGATGTCTTGGCTATTTCTGATCTTTCAAAGGCTAAATATAAATCTGAGGCTGAAATGACTGCTGCAATGGCTAAAGCTGGTGTGACCTATGGAAAATGGTATAACGATAAAGTTATTTTTGGTTACAACTATGTTGATGCCAATTCAGAATTAAAGGAAGCTGATGCGGAGTCTCACGGGATGCACGTGACTGGAATTGCGACAGGAAATCCCAGCGAACCTGTTGGTGGTGAACTGATTTCTGGGGTGGCACCAGAAGCTCAAGTTATGTTTATGCGCGTGTTCTCAGATGTCCATAACACAACAGGTCCAGCCCTATATTCCCGAGCTATCTTGGATGCTGTCAAATTGGGAGCAGATTCAATTAACTTGAGCCTTGGAAGTGCTGCGGGATCCGTTGTCAATGCAGGAGATGAACTTAATACAGCGATTGCCTATGCAAGAAAGTCTGGTGTTAGTGTTGTTATGGCTGGTGGTAATGACGGTACCTTTGGCTCTGGGGTATCAAATCCTCTGGCAGAAAATCCAGACTATGGATTGGTTGGGAATCCATCAACCGCCAAAGATGCGATTTCAGTAGCTTCCTACAATAACACGACTATTTTTAGTGAAGTTGTTCAAATTTTGGGGCTTGAAGACAATGCAGAGCTCAACCATGGAAAGAGTACGTTTGCCAATCCAAACGTTAGTAAAATAGCGTTTGAGACGAATAAGGCTTATGAGTTAGTTGATGCTGGTTTAGGACGTGAAGAAGATTTTACTGGTAAAGATTTTTCAGGTAAATTGGCCTTGATTAAACGTGGTGAGTTGACCTTTACAGAGAAAATTGCAAATGCAACTGCCCATGGTGCTCTAGGGGTAGTCATCTATAACCATACAGCTGGTGCAAATAACATCAACATGTCTTTGGATGCTGAGGGAAGGGATATTCCATCCATCTTTATTCCTTATGAATTTGGAACTGCCCTCGCTAATGATCCGAGTTTAACTCTGATGTTTAAAGGAGAGATGGACAAGGCGGCCAATAAAGAAGCTGGTATCCTTTCTGATTTTTCAAGTTGGGGTCTGACAGCAGATGGAGAATTAAAGCCAGACTTAGCAGCACCAGGTGGATCTATTTATTCTTCTATTAATGACGGTAAGTATGCGACGATGAGTGGAACCAGTATGGCTTCTCCACACGTGGCTGGTGCAACGGTTCTTGTAAAACAATATTTAAACTCAGCCTATCCTGACAAAACTCTAGAAGAAATTGAGAGTCTGATTAAGCATTTGATGATGAGCACGGCAACTCTACATACCTCTCCTGAAACTGGTGCGTATACCTCTCCCCGTCAACAGGGAGCGGGAATTTTGGATACTGCAGCTGCCGTATCAACGGGTCTTTATTTAACTGGTAGTGATGATTATGGTAGTATTACTCTAGGAAATGTATCAGACACCTTCAGTTTTGATGTCACGATTCATAATATTACAGATCAATCTAAGACGCTCCGCTATGTAACTCACGTAGACTCTGATAATGTTGAAGATGGCTACATCACATTGACACCTCGTGAATTAACAAAAATTGAAGGAGAAACCATTACAGTAGCAGCTAATAGTAGCCAGACGGTCCACATTACGGTCGATGCTTCAGCTTATGCAGAGGAACTCAGTAAGTTGATGCCAAACGGTTATTATCTTGAAGGTTTTGTCCGCTTTTTAGATCCTACTGATGGAGGAGATGTGGTTAGCATCCCTTATGTTGGTTTCCGTGGTGAGTTTCAAAATTTAGATGTTCTAGAAAGCTCTGTGTACGATCTTATTGAAGACGGAAAAGGCGGTGTCTATTTTGCGCCTAAAGTGGATGAAGCAATTCCAGGTAACGAAAATTTCACTGGTCTCATTACGACTAGCAATGATATTGTCTACTCCAACAAAAATCAGCGAACGGATTCTGAAATTAAGACCCTCGGGACCTTTAAAAATAGTGAGGGGAATTTCGTCTTGGAATTAGATGAATCTGGTCAACCCCGTTTAGCAATCTCTCCAAATGCTGATGGCAACCAGGACTCGTTAGCCCTTCGTGGGGTATTTCTCAGAAACTATCGCAATCTCGTTGCTAGTGTCTATAGTGCTGATGATACTGAGCTGTCCAATCCACTTTGGCAAAGTGATGGGAGCGACGGTTACAAGAATTTCTTTAGCAATGACCCTAAAAATGAAAAATCATCAATCGTTTTTCCAACAGAATTTTCTGGCCTTGACAAGAACGGACAGGAATTGGTAGATGGATTATACAAATATGTCTTGACTTATTACCCTGAAGTCATAGGAGCAGAAGCTCAAACGATGGCGTTTGACATTATTATTGATCGTCAATCTCCTGTTATCACAACTGCGACTTATGATACATCAACCTATATCTTCACCCCACGTAAAGCGATTGAATATGGACCATCTGCGATCGTTAGAGACCAGGTCTTCTACCTAGTCAAAGATGAAGAGGGGAACAGTACAGCTATTGAAACCAATGCAGATACTGGCAAACTTCAGCTCGTTGATAACCGTGTCTATATTTCTAAAAATGCTGACGGCTCCTTTACCTTACCTCTAGATCTAGCTGACCTATCTGATTTCTATTATACGGTTGAAGACTTTGCTGGAAATATCGTCTCTACCAAGGTGGAGGATTTGGTAGCAATAGGGAATGAGTTGGGCCTGGTTGATTTTAATCTTTATGATAGTGAGACAAAAGAGCCTCTTGACTTAACCTATTCGTTTGCAGTCAAAGACGCTAATGGCAATCTCGTGACCAATCTTCCAAGAAACGGTGATGCCACTGATACCGTTAAATTACCTTTTGGAACCTATACTGTAGAACTCTTTATTTATGATACAGAAGGCTTTGTTTTAGATAGTCCTCGTATCGTTACAGTTAATCTGACGGAGGACGTTAGTCGTCAAAGTGCGGATTTCTACTTCACACAGACACCGACTCAAGCTGTAAGTGTTCGCTTTAATCAGGATCTCCCAGTGGGTACTAGAGTTGCTTTAATCAATGATAATGGCATGACTCTAAATTTACCAGCAGCCAAGTATAGCGCTCACACATACGGCAAGGATATTCCAGTAGGTCATTATACAATCTCGGTAAATCTCCCAACAGGATATGAGATTTTAGAAGAATTGACACTTGATGTTACTTCAAATCTCCCAACGCTGAAGACCTTAACATTAGTTAATAAGACGACGTTGATGGCGACAGCAATGGATGATGTGACTAATTCTGCTCTTTATTATAACGCCTCTGCTCAAGCAAAAGAGGGCTATGATAAAGCTCTGCAAAATGCGCAAACAGTTATTGCCAGCAAGCAAACTCAAGAAACTGTTGACCAAGCAACTCAAGCTCTCTTGCTAGCCAAGGCTGCCTTAGATGGTCAAGCAACTGATTTAACAGGTTTACTTCAAGCGGTTGCGGATGCTAAGCAAATCCAATCTGATGAAGATGTTCGCTATCAGAATGCTTCGGCTATGATCAAATCTGATTTTAACCAAGCTTTGGTCTTAGCACAGGCGGTGCTGGCTAAAGAAGGAGCTACTCAGAAAGAAGTAGATGAAGCTCTGAAACTCTTAACAACGGCTCAAGCGAATTTGGATGGTAAGGAACAAGCGACTCCAAATCCAAGCCCTCAACCTAACCCAATAGTACCTGAAGAGAAGGAGGAACTGGCGCCAGCGCCCCCAATTGTTCCAGTGGTGGCTCCTAAACAGCCAGCGATTCTTGCTTCCACAGATTATAGCGAGCCTAAAGCGAAAAGGCATGTTATTCATGTAGCTTCGGGTTCATCTGCAAGTGGTTCTGTTCAACCGATAGCGTTACAGGAGAAGCTTCCTGAAACAGGTGAACAGAGTTGGACTACGACTAGAGTCCTACTTGGCTATATAATTGTCCTCAGTGTTCTAGGTGGTCATCTCTATTTACGGATTGGTAAAGAGAAACTCTAGTCCTCTAAAATAATAATTCCATAAAACTATACTGTATTTCTATGGCCTCAATGAAAGTTGAGATAGAGATACAGTATAGTTTATTTTATTTTATTTTCTAGGAATTTAGAGTATGAAAGAAGAGGGATGAGGAGGGAAATAAATTAATATGAGCTTGCCAGTGCCAAACTTATCACTGAAATGCAATATTATAAAGTTCTTGCTAATCTAAGTTGATATTTATCAGGCCATAAAACGTTTAAACAAATATTGGTCATTAACTAAAAGTTGTATTATAAAAAATAAATTACAAATATTTCAAATGTATTACAAAAATAGTTGACAAAGTAATGTTTTAGTCATATAATGAGTACAAAAATAAAAAAGCGTTATCAAGGAGGTTTAAGATGAACGCAATTCATATTAAAAAGTTGACTAAACTTGGCCTTACTGACGGCCTGCTCTGAAACTGAAGAAACGGACCTTTCAGCCTTTCATCAAGATAATAAAACAGAGACGACCCAAGTTCAAAAAGACAAGAATAGGGAAGTCAAACAAGACAAAGAAACTGTCAACGAGTCTAGTATTTCTCAAAAAGAAGATCCAACATCCACCGCAGTGACATCAGCTCAGCCGTCTTACCACCAAGCACCGGAGACAAAACAAACGGGCCTTGATGTCAAAGGAATAGCAAACGGAGATTACTCAAGTATTGTAGGAACTTGGGAAAATAATCAGGGACAGGGTCTCATTTTTGATCAAACTGGTTTAATGGCCTACACCAAAGCCTATCGTGACGGTAAAATTGTCAAAAGGGAAGTCAGTCTTTCCATATTACGGATTGAAGAGAATATAGTTTTAGGAGAACTTGGTTTTACGGATAGTCTCTACGGTGGAGGTCGTGTAGACTTTATACCTGCGGGAATCCAAACATTAGGAGATAAGCTGACTTATCAACAAGATGTCATTTTAGTTGGACAATCTGTAAACGCAGAGTATGAGCCATATTATCGGGTTTCTAATTCTATTCAAATTCCAGAATCAGTTAAAGTAGATGACGAATCTACTATAGAGGAGGGAGTCGCTACTGATTCTTCATCAAATTTAGCAGCTCCAGGTACCCATATTTTTACAAAAGATGCACCTGTTCGATCTAAGGCCAGCTTAGATGCAAAGATTGATTTTACTTATGGCACTGGACAGAGTGTTTACTATGACCAGACTTTTGTTAGCGAAGGTAAAACTTGGATTTCCTATGTCAGCTCCTCCGGGGTTCGTCGTTATGTTGTGATTGATTAAAATATAAAAGGGGGTGGGAGTGAAACGGTCTCTTCTCAGACCGTTTCACTCCCACCCCCGCACAGCTCTAACAGTCAGGGAAGTGACTATTGGAGGTTGGAAATAAGGGAAACAAAGTTTCCCACATTCGTTAGGGTTTTAAAAGCTGACAACATCAGTGTATTAGAGCTCATTCAGCAGTGGTTCATTGGTGCTAAAGCACCTAATGAACTGTGCAGGGGACTTTCTAGGCTGGCAAAGCCAGCAGAAAGGCTCCCAACCACTGTGTTAGAATGTTAAAACGAACTCTAGGAAGTGAGGTTGGACTTTATGCCCAGCCTTTGTTTGTTATATAATCAATTGAATTAACTTTGATTCATCCTTGTCTTCGCCTGGTCGTAGCCAAGTACTTTCTGCGTCTTACCGATTTTTTCAAAGTTCTTTATTTGACTATAGCTTAGACCATGTTTTTGGGAGGAAAAGGAGAAGCATTGGGTAGATTTCCAATCGCCCAGCAATCATAGCAATCGATAACAAGAATTTGTTAAATGGACTATAGATGGCAAAGGTATCCGTCGTTCCCAGCATCGGACCGATATTGTTAAAGGTTGAGGCGGCCCCCGAAAAAGCTGTCATAAATGTGTCGGTATCCAAGGTTAGGCAGAAGGTGACTGCTAAGAAAATCAGCAAGTAAATTGTTAAATATTTAAGAATGCTGTGTTGAGTTTTCTTGTCCAGAACCTGACCATTGACATGGACTGCAAAGAGTCGATTTGGATAGAGGGTTGACAGAGCTTGCGTGCGAGCGATTTTAGAAACGATGACTGCCCTAGCAACCTTGAACCCACCGGCAGTTGAACCTGCTGAACCACCGATAAACATAAGGAGGAGTAGGACAAACTGTGAAAAAAGAGGCCATTTACTCATGTCCAGTAAGCCGAAACCAGTAGTTGTGATGATGCTTGACACTTCAAAGAAGGAATACTCAATGGTTTGTGCCAGTGATGAATAAAGGTGACCAATATTAAGGACAATCATCACGGTTGCGCTAAGGACGATTAAGAGATAGGCACGAAGCTCTTCGTCACCGAAGAAGGCCTTAAACTTGCGAATCAAGAGCAAGTAGTAGAGGTTGAAATTGACTCCGAAAGCCAGCATACCGATTGCCACGGTGTAGTTAATCAGTGAGGAGTGATAAGGGGCTAGACCATCATTGTAAACAGTAAATCCACCGGTACCAGCAGTCCCCATGGCGATAATTAAACTATCATAGAAGGGCATTCCTTCGAAAAAGAGGATGAGGGTAAAGACGGCAAACATGACCAGATAGATGATATAGAGAAGTTGGGCCGTGTCTTTTAGTTTGGAGACCAATTTTCCAAAGACAGGTCCAGGGACCTCGGCTCGCATGACTTCCAAGTGGGCATTCTTATTGTTGGCCATAATGGCAAGGGCGAAAACCAACACTCCCATCCCCCCAATCAGGTGAGTAAAACTTCTCCAGAACATGAGAGAAGGTGAGAGAACTGAAACATCAGGGAGAATTGTTGCCCCTGTTGTTGTAAATCCTGACGACACTTCAAAGAAGGCATCGATGATGGAAGGGATTTGTCCGGCAAAGACAAATGGCAGAGCCCCGAAGAAGGACCACATGACCCAAACCAGGGCCACAATCAGCAGACCTTCCTTGGTGTAGATGTGGAGGTTCTTGGGTTTGACTGCATTACCTGCCAAGCCAATCAAGAGACAGAGGCCGATTGTGCCTGTGATACTGGTGATGACCTTCATAGGCTCGTGATAGATAAAGGCTACAATCAGGGGGATAAAGAGTAAGCCAGCTTCAATGATGAGAAGCTTGGCTAAGAGGTAGCGTACCATACTTTTATTCATGTTACTTACCTCGCCAATAGGTCATTGATATGACGGATGTTTGGTTGGAGGCTGATAACGATAATTTTATCACCCAACTGGAAGGTATCATAACCTGATGGAACCAGAGTTTTGCCTTTGCGAATGATAGCTGCGATGATAATGTTCTTTTTCAGCTTGATAGTAGAGAGTTGCTGACCAATCATTTTACTGGTATCAAGGATGTCAAATTGTAAGGTCTCAATTTGGCCATTGGCAACGTGGTGCATGGCTTCAAGACTGAGTTCTTGCGCATTTTCACGACCGCGAATAAAGTGCATGATGGAATCAACAGCGATAGCCTTTGGCGTGACGATAGTAGAGAATTCTTGACTATCAATGATTTCCAAGAGGCTAGTGCGGTTAACCTTAGTGATGTTTTTGTTAATGCCCATCTTTTCAAGATACATGGAAGCGACAATGTTTTCTTCGTCCACGCCAGTCAAGGTTGCAACAGCATCGTAGCTGAGGGCAGATTCTTCCATGAGGAGGTCTTTAGCTGTACCATCGCCAAGCACCACATGGAGATTAGGAAAGGCTTCCGTGAAAAATTCTGCCCGTTTAGCGTCTATTTCAATCAGCTTCACCTTGAGGCGAGTATTTTGGAGAATTGCCATAAGATAATAGGCAATTTTCCCTGCACCGATGACCATAAGACTTTTAACGACTTGAGGTCTGATAAAGTTGTGGAGGAGATTGACTTCTACCCGACTCCCGGTAACGAAGATGATATCGCCAGTCTTAATCACATCATCTCCCTTAGGAATGATGACCTCGTTATTGCGTTCAATAGCACAGACCAAAACGTTGCCAAATTTTTGGCGAAATTGGACCAGGCTCATCTTGCAGAGTTTGCTATCAGGTTTAATTTTGAATTCCATGAGCATAACGCGACCGTTGGCAAAGTGTTCAACAGAGCGAGCATTTGGGAATTCAACCGTATTGGCAATGTAGCGAGCAGCCAATTTTTCAGGGTTTACCAGCATGGAGAAGTCCAAGAAGTTTTTATTTTTGAAATAAGCGTTGGAGTATTCAGGGTTACGAACACGAACGACAGTTTCCTTAGCTCCCATTTTCTTGGCTAGAACAGCCGCAACCATGTTAACTTCATCCTGGTTAGTCAGGGCAACAAAAATGTCACAGTCTGCAATATCAGCCTGTTCTAGAATCTTGTAGTTGGCACCGTTGCCGACAATTCCCATGATGTCATAACGTTTGGTTACCTTTTCAAGGACAGTACTATTTTGTTCAATAAGAACGACATCATGATTTTCACCAACAAGAGAGCGACAGAGGGCCGTACCAACTTTTCCTCCACCAACAACGATAATTTTCATGTGTGTTAAAACCTCCAGGCCAGTCTTTTCCCATTTAACTGGCACATATAGCACCTATCATACTCCTTTTTTACCTAAAATGCTAGAGATTTTTCTGTAAAATGAGACTAAAGTTTTGTTACAAACATTACATGATTCTCCAATTTTTTGGTAAAAACTTAGGCAAATCGATTGACATCGAGAATCAAAGTGATATACTAGGAACATGATTTCGTTAATTTAAATCAAACCTGTTATGATTTAAGGTAATGAAACGCCGTTAACCACGCAATCTGCTGAGCTTGACTCCGGGTTGCGTGGTTTTTTTCTGCCTGAAAAAATCGTGATATAATAGAAGTCAAAAGCAGCTAGCTCTGCTATGAGCAAGCCCAAAAATCAAGAAGAGGAAGTAAGCATGAACCTTGAAGAAGTGATAAAGCAAGACAAGCAACTGGAGCGAGGCCGCAACCATGTGGTGCTCTACCAACCACAAATTCCAGCCAATACTGGAAACATTGCCCGAACTTGTGCAGCGACCAATAGTCCGCTCCACATCATTCGTCCTATGGGATTTCCCATTGATGACAAGAAAATGAAACGGGCTGGTCTGGATTACTGGGATAAACTTGATGTTTGTTTTTATGATAGTCTTGAGGAGTTTATGGCTGGCTATGAGGGGCAACTTCACCTGGTGACTAAGTTTGCGGATGCAACCTATTCGGAAGTGTCCTATGCGGATGACCAAGACCATTATTTTATGTTTGGACGTGAGGATACGGGTCTACCAGAGGATTTTATGAGGGCTAACGCTGAGAGGGCCATTCGTATTCCTATGAATGATCAGCATGTGCGCAGTCTCAATGTCTCAAATACGGTCTGTATGATTGTCTATGAAGCCCTCCGCCAACAAGACTTTGCAGGACTGGATAAGACTTTTACCTATGAAAAGGATAAGTTGAAGTGATGAAGAAAAGCTGGTCAAAATGAAGAGACCCCCTTATAATGGACAGTATAAAAAGTACTATACTGTTCTTATAAGGAGGTTCTTTTCTCATGGCTAAAAAAGGAAGTAAATTTACAAAGTATCCA
>NZ_JBHRZV010000052.1:0-63979 GCF_042649745.1 Streptococcus caprae
CAGTTTGACCGAAAATCTCACGAATACAGGGCCCTCAAGCGCTACTGGTCTTGATACAACAAGACAGTCGAAAACTTAGCGATAAACGCTTCTATCGCCCGACTTTTCGCATGCACTTGACTAACCAGGAGATTGTCACTAAACTGCTCAGCTATTCCCAAGAACTGAAAGAGCACTACGAGATTTATCAGCTCCTACTTTTCCATTTCCAAGAAAAGCAAGCCGACCAGTTTTTTGAGCTTATCCAAGAAACACTTGATAGCGTAAATCCTATCTTTCAGACGGTGTTCAAGACATTCTTGAAAGACAAGGATAAGATTGTCAATGCCTTGGCACTGCCTTACTCCAACGCTAAACTCGAAGCGACAAACAATATCATCAAGGTCATTAAGCGAAATGCCTTTGATTTCAGAAACTTTGAAAACTTCAAAACTCGTATTTTCATTGCCATAAACATAAAACGAGAGAAGACAAGTCCTGTCCTCTCTCGGTGTTAAATTGGTCAACCCACTACAGTTGACAAAGAGCCTTAAACAAGGTCTAAAGACCTTGTTTTTTTACCTATATTTTACTGAAATTGTTCTGTAATCTTTCTAAAACCTTGACAAAGTCGTATGGAATAGGGATAATAGAGGTAAAGGTAATAGCATTTTCTGTAATTGTAAGGAAAGGAGTTCCATATGCAAATTATTAAACGTGATGGTCAAATTACTGAGTTTGATCCTGAAAAAATTTATCAAGCAATTTTAAAGGCTGCCCAAAGTGTTTATGTGATTGATGACAAACTGCGTCAGGACATGGCTCAGGTAACTAAAAAAGTTGTTCTTGATCTTGAAGAGGCTCAGGTAGAGCGTCCAACTATCTCTATTATTCAGGGATTGGTTGAGCACCGTCTTCTCGATGCAGGTTTTATCAAAATTGCAGAGCAGTATATCGAATATCGTCTTCAACGTGACTTAGAGCGTAATGGTTACGGTGATCATATTGCAGTACATCTTCGTTTCGATCAGTTGAAATAGAATAAAAAGCACTATTAGACTAGCTTTGTCTGATAGTGTTTTAATTTGCTATGATTGTAGAGTATGGTTTTTGCTATTGTTCTTAATACTCGCTCAAAATCAAAAGAGACAGGGCTAGTTGACGCAGGCTTAACTGGCGCTAGGCAATGAAAGCTAACGACCTATAGCTTTTATTTAGGAAGAGTATAACCTGATTTCGGTTTACCTTAAGGTCTTAGTTCCTGGATATGGTATAATATAAATCAATAAGAAATAGTCTGGCTATCTTCGAAATGAAGTCAGATAGCAAACTGTTATCTTGAAGAGAAAAGAGAAATTGTTATGTCAACGATTTATGGGTATTATGAAGCCAATTTACAAAGGATATTAGATGATTTTTGTGAACAGATTAAAGTTGCCAATCAAGCAGCAAAGGCTGAAACTGGGTTTAAACTCTATGAACACCTTATCGCTCGTGTTAAGTCGCCTGAGTCAATGGCAGATAAATGTCTTCGCAAAGGACTACCAGTTACAACTCAGTCTGCTTTAAAAGAGATAAGAGACGCGATTGGGATTCGGATTATCTGTGGCTTTGTGGATGACATCTATAAATTGGTTGATTTGATGAAAGGTATGGTCGGCGTTCGGATTTTTAAGGAAAAGGACTTTGTCTTTAATGCCAAGTCCAACGGCTATCGGTCCTATCACCTTATTTTAGAGGTTGAAACGCCTTTTGAAGATTGCTTGGGCCAGACTCCTGGAACATATTTTATTGAGGTTCAACTGCGAACTATTGCCATGGATTCCTGGGCCAGTTTGGAGCATCAGATGAAGTATAAGCATGAGGTTAAAAATGCAGAGCTAATCACACGCGAGCTTAAACGCTGTGCTGATGAGTTGGCATCTTGTGATCTGTCCATGCAGACCATCCGAAATTTGATTGCAGAAAGTGGGGAATGAGAATGCCTTTAAAAATCTTATTAGCAGAGGATGAGGAGCAGCTATCTCATGTCTATGCGACTGCTCTGCGCCACAAGGGCTTTACTGTAACCCAAGTTTCCAATGGCCTTGAGGCAGTAAAGGCTGCTAAAACTGAACGCTTTGATGTGATGATTTTGGATATTATGATGCCTATTATGACAGGGCTTGAGGCTTTAGAAGAGATTCGGGCCTCAGGCGACAAGACCCATATCATCATGCTTACGGCTATGGCAGAGCTAGATGACAAGATTAGTGGCCTGTCAGCTGGAGCTGATGACTATTTGACCAAGCCCATTTCTATCAAAGAGTTGTTAGCACGGATAGAATCCTTAGAACGTCGGTTAGCAAAATTTAGCTCTCCTCTCTTGTCCTGTGGAACAGTAACACTTAATCTAGCCGAGCAAGAGCTTTCCAGTCACAATGCTGTTCGCCTGGCTGGAAAAGAAGTAAGACTGATGGAGCTCTTCATGCTTAATCCTGGCAAGGCTTTATCCACTGAGGAACTCTTTAATCAAGTCTGGGCAGGAGATGGCGATGATAGCATCACTGATTCCTATGTCTGGGTGTACGTTTCCTACCTTCGACAGAAACTAAAGGCAATTCATGCAGATGTGACTATTGAAGGAGAACAAGGTGGGGATTTTACGCTAGTTGAGGTAGGTGACTAGATGAAGGTTCTCAATAAAATACGACTACAGTTTATTCTGATTGCTTCCCTAGCCATCATGGCTGTGCTGGCTTCTTTTATCATTGTTTTCAATTCCGTTCGTTATGTTTCAAATAATGCTGAGGTTAGCACTGTCTTATCTATTTTAGTGGACAATGATGGAGAAATTCCTAGTAATGAAGAGCTGGATTCAGCCTTGGAAGGAACAGGCTTATCTGCCATTCGGGCCTCTCAATTATTTTACTTTTCCTTTGTTCTTGATGACGATAATACCTTAATCTCAAGTCAACTGAACGAGATTAAAGACCTTTCTGAGTCAGATATTGCAGAGATTATGACTGAACTGAATTATTCTAAGGGTAAGGGAACTATTAAGTATGAGGGGCATTATTACGCTTATCAGATTGCCCAGAAAAAGACAGGGAAGTTGGTTGTGGTTTTAGATGCGACAGCCAATATTGACGATCGGTCAGACTTACTCTGGACCAGTTTGCAGATGTCAGCCTATAGTTTTCTCTTCTTTATCCTGATTGTCTTTGTATTTTCGGGTCGGGCGATTAAGCCTTATATTGACAATATTGAAAATCAGAAAAGCTTTATCACTAATGCCGGTCATGAACTGAAGACACCTCTAGCCATTATTTCTGCCAATACAGAAATGCAGGAGCTCCTTGATGGGGAAACGGAATGGACCAAATCTACCAAGGATCAGACCAAGCGTTTGACAGACCTCATCAATAGCATGGTGACCTTGGCCAAGATGGAAGAACAACTAGATATCGTGCTGACAAAGTGCGATTTCTCGGCTATTGCTGAAGACGCTGCGGAAGACTTTAAGGGTCCCGTTATTAAGGATGGCAAGATCTTTGAAATGGTAATTAGTCCCGGTGTTATGGTCAATGCTGAAGAAAAGTCTCTTTTTGAGTTGGTCACTATTTTGGTTGATAATGCCAATAAATATTGTGATCCTGGCGGTACGGTTAGAGTTACTTTGAATCAGACAGGATTCAAGCGAGCTCGGCTTGAGGTTTCAAACACCTTTGCCAAAGGTGAGTTTGTCGACTACAGCAAGTTTTTTGACCGCTTTTACCGGGAGGATGAATCTCGTAGCAACAAGGTCAAGGGCTACGGAATCGGCCTCTCTATGGCTGCCAGCATGGTCCAAATCTTCAAGGGCAAAATTTCTGCCCACTACAAGGACGGTAGGATTACCTTCCGTGTTATTTTGCCATAGCAGAGCTAGAAGGAAAGAGGAGTTCTAAGATGGATAAAACCTATTTAAAAACTATTATTGTGACCTGCAAATTTCCGGGTTGTAACAAGGGACCTGTCAAGGTTGGTGGGAACTATTGTGCTAATCATGCTAAATTGGTAAATCAAAGTCAGACCCAGCTTGGTCGAACAGTTTCAGGGGCAGCTATGACTGGCTTAGCTCTCTACCAAAAATACAAGCCCAATATTGATCAGGCATTTGGTAAACTGATTGACGAGACAGAAACTATCACGGCTATTCTAGAGCCAAAAGTAGCAGAAATCAAGCCTAAATTAAAAAACTTGGCCAAGCAATCACTAGAAAAGGTCCAAAATCTCACACGAAAATAATAAACCTGTTGTAAGGGGCTGGGACAAAAGTCCTAGCCTCTCAATCGTTTTTGGATTATCAAGCAAGACGCAGTGGTTGAGTGGGCTCTAATTCGCTGATTTTACTAGCTTTTATAGCCCTACTCAACTGTGCGGAGGTGGGACGACAAAATCAAACCCTTCGGGTTACTGATTTTTGTCCCACTCTCTTTTAATGTCTGAAGTTTTATTAAAAGCCAAACGACATGATGATAAACTCTCACTTAATTTTCTTCTGTCATTCTGAAGAATCCTCAAATGAAATTTTATTTGAACAAATAAATCGGTAATTTTTTTGACAATTTTTCTTTATCGTGACATAGTTAGTTATATAAGTGATTAACTAAACGACTAAAAAGAAAGAAGATGAAATGAAATTTGACTTTGAGAGCGATGTAGCACTATTTCTTCAGGTAGCTCAGCAGTTAGAGACTGACATTTTTCATAAAGTTTATCTGGCTGGTGAACAGGTACCCTCCACAACGGAGATTTCGATGGCTTATCAGATAAATCCAGCCACAGTTCTTAAAGGAATGAATATTCTGGTGCAAGCAGGTGTCCTTGAGAAACGTCGAGGCATGGGAACCTTTGTTACAGAGCAGGCCTGGGAAATATTACGAGAGAAAAAGTATCGTCTGTTTAGCCAGCAACAGTTGCAGAATTTTATTGAGACAGCTAAGGCATTAGGCATTAGTAAGAGTGACTTGCTAATATTGATAGAAGGAGGTTATGATGAGCTTAAGCGTTAGAAATTTATATAAGTACTACGGAAAGCAAGAGGCTGTAAAGGATCTTGATTTGACCTTTGAAGCTGGAAGAATTTATGGTTTACTTGGACGAAATGGTGCTGGCAAGTCAACTATTCTCAAACTTTTAGCTAGTCAGTTGACTAAATCGGCAGGTCAAATAGTGTTAGATGGAGAAGATATTGGATTTTCTCAGGACACTAGCTAGCGTATTTTTCTAGTTTCAGCAGAGCAGTGGCTGCCTAATTGGAATATGGATAAAATCCTCAAAGAAGCTCTGCTATTTTATCCTAATCTTGATAAGGAGTGGGCTGACTTACTATGCCGAAGTTTCGGACTTGATTGTCAAAAGAAAATAATGAGTCTCTCAACAGGTTATCGATCCATTGCGAAGTTTATCTTGGCTTTCAGTTTACCTGTTGACTATGTTTTGTTGGATGAGCCGACGCTTGGTCTCGATGCTGGACATCGTCAGCTTTTTCATCAATACTTACTTGAAACTCATATGCGTAGACCAAGGACCATCGTATTAGCCAGCCATCAAATTGAAGAGGTTGCTCCATTGTTAGAAGAAATTGTCCTAATAGATGGCGGAGCGGTACAACTTGTAGCTTCTGCTGAGGTTATAAAAGGTCAAGTTCATCGTCTGACCGGACCTCAAGACCTACTTGAAGAAGTGGCGAAAGGACTGATAATTTTATCCAGTCAAGTCTTAGGAAAAATGAAGCAAGTTATCGTCTATGGTCACTTACCTCAAAATTTGCCTAATGAAATAAAAATTTCAGGGTTGACCTTGCAGGACTGCTTTATCCAACTGACCCAAAGAGAGGAGTAACTAAGATGACTTTATGGCAATTAACCTGGTATCAACTCAGGAAAAAAATAGGGTTTTTCTTGCCCTTTATATTACTATCCTATTGGTTAATGGACGGCTTTATTGTCGACAATACTGGGGAGTTTTACCACCATGTTCTTATGTTTTAGTCTTGGTGATTGGGATGGCTAGCACGGCAAGTGATTATCGATTATTTACTCAGTTTGGAATGACAAGAAGGACGTTTTTCCAAAGTCAGTTGCTTGTGCATGGTCTTGTGGCGATTCTCTCTGTATTAAGTCTTCTAGTTATGATTGGACTGGCCGGACTTTTTGCGACTCCAACAGAATATTATTTTTATTTTTCAAATGGTGATGTGGCCTACTCAGCAGTAAGGATTTTTAGTTATTTAATGTATAGTGCCTGGTGTTTTTTCCTTATGCCCCTTATAGGTGCAATTTATGCCCTATTTATCAATCGGTTTAGGTCTAAAGGTCGAGGTATTATTCTGGGATTAACGCTTGCGATTCCTGTTTGTTACATGGCTTGGGTTGATTATGCCATGATGCCGAATTTTTATTATCCTATCATGGTTTTACTGGGAATTTTCTTCCAGCCTCTGATTTGTCTCCCTTTAGGTATTGCCCTAGTAGCTTTATATTGGGTGCTTATCATGAAACATGATAGTCAGGATATGTTTGCGATATAGGAGACGCTTACAAGTTTCGGTCAGAAGCTTTGCTATTTTTCCCTGAAAATCATACAATGAAGAAAAGTGATTTTGGAGGTTTTTATGACGACTTTTATCGGAAAAGAAGTGACGATTGTGGGGACTCCCTTGCAAGTTGGTGATGTCGCACCGGATTTTACCTTGATGAATACGGACTTAGAGAGAGTTAGTTTGGCTGATTTTCCTGGACGGAAGGTTATCAGTATCGTGCCATCTGTTGATACAGGGATTTGTTCGGCTCAGACGCGTCGTTTCAATCAAGAACTCTCTGATATGGAGGATATGACGGTGATTACGGTGTCCTGCGATTTGCCATTTGCTCAAAAGCGTTGGTGTGGGGCTGAAGGTTTGGAGAGTGCTGTTACCCTGTCAGATTTCTATGACCATAATTTCGGTCAGGCTTATGGTGTCTTAATGGAAGAGTGGAACCTTTTGGCGCGTGCGGTATTGGTAGTGGATGCGGACAATCGTATTACCTACGTAGAATATTTGGACAATGTCAACGAACATCCAGATTATGATGCTGCCTTAGCTGCAGTAAAAGGATAAAAGAGAAGGTACCACAGGCAAAGTCTGTAGTACCTTTTTTATAGTTGTCTGAATTAACCTTGATACATCATTATGGTAGACTTGCCGTACCAAAGTACTTTCTGCGTTTCACTACTTTGTCTTAAAGTTCTTCATTTGACTCTACATGAGAGTCGATGTAAGCCACTTGGAAGATGATGTCGGTCATTTCTTCCGGACTTTCGATGGCGGCTCGTTCTACCCATAGGCGAATGATGCTCTCGATAGAGGACAAAAAGAGTTCCAAGGCATAGACGTAGGGAATCTGATAGGCTCTGGCTAAATTCACTTCCAAATGTTCCTCTTGGCTCAAAATCCGAAAGACAAAGTCTTTGATAGATTCTGAAAAGTTGATAAACTTATTAGTGGAGATGGTTGAAAAGAAGTCAAAATCCTCTTTTAAATATTGTAAGATGACCAGAATCGCTCGTTTTGGGTCTTCTATGTTCTCGTGAAGGAGCTCGTCGATATGCTGAAGGGTGTCTTCCTTGAGCTGCGCCATCATTCGTACTTGTCCGTGTAGTGGAGGTAGAAGGTGCCACGATTGATTCCGGCCTTCTTGGTAATCTGGCTGATGGTCAGGCGTTCAAAATCGGTCTCCTTGAGGAGCTGGGTTAGGGCTTCTTTGATGTAGGTTTTGGTTTCCGTTTGTCTGATTTTGCTCATTTCTTTTATTAAATCAACACTTTGTTGATTTTTGTCCTTGTCTTTGATTGATTTCAATGACATCATAGAACACATCTTAAATCAACAGAATGTTTATTTTGTTTTTTGAATAAGCGAGCGGTAGCGAGCACATCAGACAACTGCGTCTTGTAAGTAGCACTCTATAAAGTTTGAAGCTGGCTACTTTTGTCCCAGCCTCTGACGCGGGAATTCTTGAGACCTTAGGCTCAAGAGTTAGCTATGAAACACCGAAGGTGGCTGCTAGCGTCCCGACCACTTCAGTTGGTCGTCAAAAAAACAGTTTGAAAAGAGGAAAAAACATGCCCTATATTGAAGTGAAGAATTCATCCAAGTTTTACGGAACTGGGGACAATCGAATCGTTGCCAACAACGATGTCAATTTTGAAATTGAAAAAGGGGAGCTGGTCATCATTCTGGGATCGTCAGGGGCTGGTAAGTCGACCATGCTCAATATCCTGGGTGGGATGGATACGAGCGACGAGGGTCAGGTCATCATTGACGGTGTGGACATCGCCCAGTTTAATTCCCATCAGAGGACCAATTACCGTCGTGATGATGTGGGTTTTGTCTTTCAGTTTTACAACTTGGTCGCCAATCTGACCGCCAAGGAAAATGTGGAACTGGCCTCTGAAATCGTCAAGGATGCTTTAGACCCTGTGACCGTTTTGGAGCAGGTTGGCCTGGGCAAGCGGCTTAATAACTTCCCAGCTCAGCTCTCTGGCGGAGAGCAGCAGCGGGTCTCCATCGCCCGTGCGGTGGCCAAACGCCCAAAGATCCTGCTCTGCGATGAGCCGACAGGCGCCCTTGACTACCAAACCGGCAAACAGGTCCTGCAAATTCTCCAAGATATGTCCCGAAATGAGGGGGTAACTGTTATCATCGTGACCCACAACTCGGCTCTAGCTCCGATTGCTGACCGGGTCATCCATATGCGGGACGCGACGGTTAAGTCCGTCAAGCTCAACAATACGCCACAAGACATTGCGACCTTGGAATACTAGGAGGTTGTCATGGCAAAAAGTGTATATCTAAAGGACCTCGTCCAGTCCTTTAGCAAATCAAAGGGACGATTTTTCTCCATTTTTAGTCTGATGATGATTGGCTCTATCGCCTTAGTCGGACTCAAGGTCACAACACCTAACATGCAACGGACGGCTCAGTCTTATATCAACAAGACCAATATGATGGACCTAACTGTCATGGCAGACTACGGGCTGTCGGATGCGGATGTGGCAGAACTCAAAACCATCAAGGATGCGACAGTGGACTTTGGCTATTTGTCAGACCAGGTCATCGAGGGGACCAATGATGCGGTACGGGTCTTCTCAGAGACCGATACGGTTTCCCAGTATGACCTCGTATCCGGCAAGTTACCAAGCAAAGCTGATGAGATTGCCTTAGTAGCATCGATGTCCAACAGCTACAAGGTTGGAGATACTATTACCTTTAAAATAGATAAAGAAAGCAAAAAATCTGTCCTAAAAACCAAGACTTTTAGAGTGACGGGTTTTGTCCATTCCGCAGAAATATGGGACAACAGCTCCATGGGTCAGACCAAGGTCGGAACCGGTGAGTTGACAGGTTATGGCGTGACGGTGCCGGAATCCTTTGACTCTGATAGCTATATGATAGCCCGGATTTCTTATGACGACCTAGATGAGTTGAGCTTCGCGGATGCGGCTTATGAGGAAAAGCTAGCAGAGCACCAAGAGACGTTGGACAAGATGTTGGCAGATAACGGTTCTGCCCGTCTGACAGTCCTAAAAGCTGATGCCCAAAAAGAAATTGATGAAGGCAAGGCCAAGATTGCAGATTCAGAGAAGAAACTAGCGGATGCTGACCAACAAATCCAAGATGGCGAACGACAAATTGCTGATGGACAAAACCAGTTGGCTGATGCTCAAGCTCAAGTCGATTCTGGTCAGGCTGAATTAGCCACTGCAGCCAGTGATTTGGTAACCGGTAAGGCAAACCTTGACAGTACGGCGCAGCAGTTAGCGGATGCCAAGGCCAAACTCGATAGCTCCAAAGCGCAGTTAGATGCTTCAGCCACCCAACTCCAAGAGACTGACACTCAGCTGGCAGAAGGACAAGCCCAGCTGGATGCGATGAAGAGTCAGCTGGACACAGCTGCTGATCAATTAGCAACTGCCAAGGCTCAACTCGATGAGCATAATAACCAATTGAGTCAGCTGGCCTCTGCTATTCAGACAGGCCGTCAGCAGTGGTATACTGCGATACAAGCTCTGGAAGCTCAAAAGCAAGCCTTGATCGCACAGGGAATTGACCCATCTACCGTTGCAGACATTCAGGCAGCAGAAGCCCAGTTAGCAGCGACTGACCAGCAATTGACAGCTCTTGAAGCCCAGTACAACCAAGCTCAACCAGCTTATGTAGCCGGTAAGACGGAGTATGATCAGAATGAAGCTGCCTACCAAGCTGGTCTTACCCAGTACCAAGCAAGTCTTGAAACCTATAATGCGAGCAAGGCTCAGTACGACGCGGGTATGGTCCAATACCAAGCCGGTCTTGCTCAGTATAACCAAGGCTTGGCCCAGTATGAAGCAGGTCTTGCCCAGTACAATCAAGGGGGAGCAGCTTATGAGTCTGGCCTGGCAGACTATCAAGCTGGACAGGCGAAACTAGACCAGGCTCGTTCAACTATTGCACAAAACCAAGCAAGACTTGATGAAGCCATTGCCAAGCTGGACAGCTCAAAGGCAGACTATGCGACGCAAAAAGCAGAAGCAGAGCAGAAGATTACAGACGCCAAACAGAATTTGGAAGAGGCGCAAGCGGATGTAGAGGCCCTGGAAGAACCAGCTTACACTAGCTACACTCGAACCACCTTCCCAGGAGGCGACGGCTATGTGACCTACAAATCAGGCTCAGAGTCGATTTCGGCGGTTGGAAATCTCTTCCCTGTCGTACTCTATGTCGTGGCTGCCATGGTGACCTTTACGACCATGACCCGCTTCGTAGACGAAGAGCGCAACAACGCTGGGATTTTCAAAGCCCTGGGCTATACCAACAAGCAAATCATTGCTAAGTTTGTAACCTACGGATTTGTGGCCTCTATGGCTGGTATGCTGGTTGGGATTTTAGCCGGGAATTGGTACTTGTCTCCTATGATTGGCAATATCCTGACCCGACGGTCGGTTATCGGTGATTCGCACACCTATTTCTACCCTGGTTGGACACTTTTGGCCATTGTTCTGGGGCTCTTATCAGCGGTCTTACCAGCCTATTTGGTTGCGCACCGTGAGTTGGTGCATGAAAAACCAGCCCAGCTCTTACAGGCCAAACCACCTGTAGCTGGCTCTAAAATTCTCCTTGAGCGCCTGACCTTCATCTGGAAACGGATGAGCTTTACCCACAAGGTAACAGCTCGCAATATCTTCCGCTACAAGCAGCGCATGCTTATGACCATCTTTGGCGTGGCGGGCTCAGTTGCTCTACTCTTTGCAGGTCTTGGTATCCAGTCCTCCATCTCTGGTGTGGCCGATACCCAGTTTCGTGATATCGTGTCTTACGATGTGATTGTGGTTGAAAATAGCAAAGCTTCGGAAGCAGAAAAGACTGCTCTGACAGCTGCCATCAGCTCAGACAAGGTTGCCTCTTCTCTGGCCATTCGCTACGATAGTCTGACGGAGACTATCACAGGTGTTGCTGAGGAACAGAGCATTTCCCTACTGGTGACAGACAGTGATGATCTTACCAACTACATCAAACTCCGTGACCGTAAAACAGGTGAAGCTCTGCCATTGACCGACAAAGGAGCGATCCTCTCTGAAAAACTCGCTAAACTCTACGGGGTTAAAGTTGGAGATACCGTTACGATGACCATCGCTGACAAGAAAGTCTCTGTCACTGTGGCAGGCATCACCGAAATGTACGCTGGCCACTATATCTATATGACCAAGGCCTACTACGAGAGTCTGACAGGTAGTGACTACACGACTAACAGCTATCTGGTCAAACTGACAGATGGTTCAATGAAAAACATCCAAAACACTGCAGCGAATTTCCTTGAAATGGACGGAGTGGCTGGTGTGGTGCAAAACACCGCTATCGAGAAGAAACTGACTACAGTTGCTAGTTCGCTCCAGTCCGTCATGATTATCTTGATTGTACTCTCTATCCTGCTCGGTGTGGTCATCCTCTACAATCTGACCAACATCAACGTGGCAGAGCGGATTCGAGAACTCTCCACCATCAAGGTGCTCGGTTTCCACAACAAGGAAGTGACCATGTACATCTACCGTGAGACCATCGTGCTGTCTATCATGGGGATTCTGACAGGACTAGCGGGAGGCTATCTCCTTCACAAGGTCTTGCTCAATCTGATTGGCTCAGCCTTCATAATGTTCCAGCCGACCGTTGCGATCTCTGTCTACATTATTCCGATTGTCGCTATCGCTAGTATATTGGCTGTTCTGGGGTGGCTGGTCAACCATACCCTACGCCATGTGGACATGCTGGAAGCATTGAAATCGGTGGAATAACACTAAAAAACGCCATCTGGCGTTTTTTTGATGTCTCAGGGTAGTTGTAGGGTTAAGATACGATCGACCTCAACGACAAAGGGATTGTCTTTATAGGAAGAGGCAGATGATTCAAAAAGGGTGAAGAGTCTGTCATCTTGTGACCAGATTTGTTAAAGATACGACGGTGCATCAATCGTCTCAAGTCTGTTTTCATTTGTAAAATCAGTTAAATTTTCCAGTCCAGGATTTGAATAAACCAGAAGATGAGCATCTGTATCTCCATAAGACTGAGAAAAGATTATCTTGTCCTTGTAAAAGGCGACACCTTGAATTTTCTCTGGAATCTTGACAGTTTTAAGAGCTTTGCTATCTTCCAAATCATCAGAAGTAATGTTCTCAAGCGGCAAGCCATTTTCATCAAGATCGTAGAAACTTAGATAGCCAGCTGCTTCTTTATCAAAATAACCGACCCAAAGTTTTTGTTCCGCATAGGTCATAAAAGAAGACCGTTTGATACTAGTCAAATCAAAATCTTCATGAAGTGATATCGGCTCTCCGCTCAAATCAAACTGATAGGATAACAAATCTTGATAATCGAGATAAGCAATCGTAGAGTCACTCCAGTCATCGATAACAGTTGTCAACTAAAGCTTTTGGTGGTCAGCATCAAAGGCTAGTCCTCCAATATGGTCTGTGTTAGGCAAGACAATGGTTTTTACAAACTTGCCATCTGATAAGCCAGAGCACAGAATAGTAGGATTTACTCTTACTATAAGCTGATACGATGACAAAGTCTCCAGCTATTGTTAAACCTTGAGGTGTCATATCTTTGGCCCAACCAAGTTTTCCAGGCTTTTTACTCTTGGCATGGATATTTTTGGATTTAGCCAGTCCCGGAATAGCATAGCTAATCGGCTGATTATCAGTGGACTGAGTCATTAAGTAACCTGAAAAGGTTGGATAGTTTTATTTAATGGCTTCAATATAGTTCTCAGGACTGGTTGAATCCAGAGCTTCTTTAAAAGCCAGTTTTTGTAATTGTTTGACTTCCTTGTCATATTTTTGGACGGCCCAATAGCCACCACTCACTAATAGAATAATTATAAATAATAAGGAAAGTTTCTTTTTTATAGTAGTCTTCTCAATATCTCTCCGTTACTTGATGGAAAATGAGGTACCATTTTTCATGGCGACGCCAGATGCTGGTGTGCTGTTGGTCAGCAAGAGTGTAGGTAATGAGTTTAGTTTTCTGACTGATGGTGGTTAGCTGGAAGTTCTCAAAGTTGGATGGGTAAAATTTCCCACGCGCCACAATGTCAGACTTGGAGAGAAGCTTGCCGTCAGTATCAATTAGCTGAAAGTCATCGCTGATGAAGACTTCGTAATCTGGGAGTTTGGAGAGGATAAATTTTTCATACTTGATTAGTTTTTTCTCGACATTGGCTGGAATTTCATCCTCAGGCATGGTAGAAGGTTCAACATGGATGTCGATATCATAGATACCAAATTGCTCATGCAGGAGCTCTTCAACTTGTTCTGTAATGGCATGGCTCTCGTAGACCGAGAGGTCAGGGTTCATCTCCAGCACTAAATCCAGGTAGATGTTGCTGCCGTAGGTGCGTCCGCGCTGCGATTTTACTGCCGTAATCTTTGGAATACTAAGAATAGCCTCCTCATAGAGCGCTAGATGCTGGTCATCAAAGCCATCGGAGAGGCTAAAGGCCGAATCCCTAAAAATTTCATAGGCTGTCTTGAAGATAAAACCAGTAATGATGATGGCCATGATGCGGTCCAGAATGGGAAATTGCAGAGCAGAAGCCAGGATAGCCATAGAAGTGCCTAGAGAAGTTACTGCATCTGAGAGGTTGTCCTTGGCTGCAGCGATAAGGGCGCCAGACTTGACGGTTTGAGCTAATTTGCGATTATAGAGATAAACTCCAAACATGACAAGGGCAGAGAGGACTCCGACGACAGCTCCGATAGGGTCGAGTTTGGACTGCTGGTCAGTTAGTATGGCCTGGACAGTTTGCCCCAAAACCTGAAAACCTACGAGAAACATGAGGATGGAGGTGATAAAGCTGGCCAGATCTTCTATTTTCCAGTGGCCAAATTTATGGTCCCCATCGGCAGGTTTTCGTGCCAGACGAAGGCCAATTAAAAGGGTGACATTGCTGACGATATCAGAAAAGTTATTGAACCCATCAGCAATCAGGGACTGGGCCCCAAGACTGTAACCCGCAACCAACTTTGCAAGAGCTAGGAGAATGTAGGCAATGATACTAATGACTGGCCCACGCTCGGCCAGCTTCAAATTTTCAACTTCTTGTGACATAAACTCTCCAATCTAGTAGACCCTTATTATATCATGACTTTCTTACAAACTGAAAGCTCCGCCATTGGAAAATAGCAGAGCAATAAAACTTAATTTTTGAGACGAGTGAAGTAGTCTCTGGTCTCTGAGATGATGACTGGGGACAAGGCTAGAAGGGCGATCAAGTTTGGTAGGGCCATGAGACCATTGACGATATCTGCAAGAACCCAAACCAAGTCGAGTTTGAGGAAGGCACCGAGACCGACCATGAGGACAAAGGTCAGACGGTAACCATTGAGCCACTTAGTCCCGAAAAGAAATTCGAAACAACGCTCACCGTAATAGGACCATCCGAGAACGGTCGTAAAGGCAAAGAGCACGAGACAGAAGGTCAGAGCATGAGATCCCCAAGTTCCAAAGACAGTAGCAAAAGCAGCTTGTGTTAATGGTGCCCCTTCAAGGTTAGTCGTCCACTGATCCGTCACGAGGATAGTCAAACCTGTTAAGGTACAGATAATAATCGTATCGATAAAGGTTCCTGTCATGGAAACAAGACCTTGCTCAACAGGTTCATTGGTCTTGGCAGCCGCTGCGGCAATCGGAGCAGAACCCAAGCCAGATTCATTAGAGAAGACCCCGCGAGCAATCCCTTTTTGGATGGCATCCTTAACGACAGCACCGGTAAATCCTCCAACTGCAGCAGCAGGAGTGAAGGCTGACTGAATGACCAAGCTTAACATGGGAATAATCTGATTCCAATGGACCAGAATGACAATTATCGTTGTTATCAAGTAAAGTCCAGCCATAAAGGGAACCACTTTGGTGGAAATATTGGAGATGGATTGGATTCCTCCAAAGATCACTAGGGCTACAAGAAGAGCTAAAATTAGACCACTCAAGTGTTCTGAGATATTAAAGCTGTTTTTGAGAGAAGATGTGATTGAGTTAACTTGAGTGAAAGTTCCAATACCAAGTAGGGCAACGAGAATACCTGAGACGGCGAAGAACTGTGCCAAAGGTTTCCATTTTTCTCCCATCCCCTTGATGATGTAATACATGGGCCCTCCCGACATCTGGCCGTTTTCATCTACCGTTCGGTATTTGATAGCCAGGAGACCTTCGGCATACTTGGTGGCCATCCCAAAGAAAGCCGCCACCCACATCCAAAAGAGGGCACCTGGACCACCAGATTTGATAGCTGTAGCGACACCGACAATATTTCCTGTTCCGACCGTAGCGGCAAGGGCAGTTGCTAGGGCTGCAAAACTAGAAATATCACCGTGCCCGTCATCCTTAGAAAAAATTTGTTTAAAGGCAATAGATAACTTTGTGACCTGTAAAAGTCCCAAGCGGATGGTCAAATAAATACCAGTCCCCACCAATAAGATGAGCAAGGGTGCACCCCAGACTAGGTTGTCAATGTGTTGAAAAAATGGTAGCATATAAAACTCCTTTTAAAGCTGGCTATCTAGACCAACTCCATCAATTTTTGTTTAAAGTTAACAAACAAAAAGAGGCTATTCCATCTTAAGAATAGTCCTCTGGAGTGATAAAAATACCAAAAAGCATAGGCAAAAACCTGTCTTTTTCATAGATTTATCTTCTGTCCTTTTGCCTGAGAGATTGAGCGGTAAACCACCTTGCCCCTTCGGCGCCTTTTGCAAGACTCTTGCAAATCGGATTGCTCTGCAATCCTGAGGTCTCTCCAGAAGTCCGTCAGATTTTCAGTCCTCTCCCTCGCGGAAACCTGAGAGTATAACTCCTTCGGCGAAGGCTAAACCAGCCCTCTTCTCCTGAAAAACGTCATTCGGTTAACTTTATTGGTTTCTATCTTAGCGGAAATAGCAGAGCTTGTCAAGGTATTTTTGTATGTTTACACAAAAATTACAGGTTTTATGCGTTTTTTCTGGGGTGTAACAAAACGCCCTTACTTTTTCCAGCTTTTAAAGTGTGCTATAATGTTACAGGAAGAAATGAGGTATGTATGAATTCTTTATTGAACGGTATGAATGAGAGACAGGCTGAGGCGGTTCAGACGACAGAAGGACCACTTTTGATTATGGCAGGTGCTGGTTCGGGTAAGACGCGAGTTCTGACCCACCGCATTGCTTATTTGATTGATGAGAAGTTTGTCAATCCCTGGAATATTTTAGCCATTACCTTCACTAACAAGGCGGCGCGTGAGATGAGAGAGCGGGCTATGGCCCTTAATCCTGCGACAGCCGATACCTTGATTGCGACCTTCCACTCCATGTGTGTAAGGATTTTAAGACGAGAAGCCGACCACATTGGCTACAATCGCAATTTCACCATCGTGGATCCAGGTGAGCAACGGACGCTGATGAAACGGATCCTCAAGCAACTCAACCTAGATCCGAAAAAATGGTCAGAACGTTCTATTTTGGGCACCATTTCCAATGCTAAAAACGACCTGTTAGACGAGGTGGCCTACGAGCGTTTGGCTGGCGATATGTACACTCAAATCGTTGCCAAGTGTTACAAGCTTTATCAAGAAGAGCTCCGTCGTTCTGAGTCTATGGACTTCGATGACCTGATCATGATGACACTCCGTCTTTTTGACAAAAATCCAGATGTTCTAGCCTACTATCAGCAGCGCTACCAGTATATCCATGTCGATGAGTATCAGGATACCAACCATGCCCAGTACCAGCTGGTCAAGCTCTTAGCCAGTCGTTTTAAAAATATTTGTGTCGTTGGGGATGCGGATCAGTCTATTTATGGCTGGCGTGGGGCGGATATGCAAAATATCTTGGACTTTGAGAAGGACTATCCCGAGGCCAAGGTTGTCTTGTTGGAGGAAAACTATCGTTCAACTAAGACCATCCTTCAGGCGGCTAACCAAGTCATTGACCGCAATCGCAATCGCCGTCCTAAGAACCTCTGGACCCAGAATGCTCAGGGTGAGCCAATTGTCTATTACCGTGCTGGTAATGAACAGGAAGAGGCTGTTTTCGTAGCCAGTCAGATTGACTCCTTTGTCCGTCAGCAAGGCAAGAATTTCAAGGATTTTGCGGTCCTCTATCGGACCAACGCCCAGTCACGGACCATTGAAGAAGCCCTGCTCAAGTCCAATATTCCTTACACTATGGTCGGTGGAACCAAGTTCTACAGCCGTAAGGAAATCCGTGATGTCATTTCTTACCTCAATGTCATTGCCAATCCAGCTGATAATATCAGCTTTGAACGTATCGTCAATGAACCCAAGCGTGGGGTGGGGCCAGGAACTCTTGAGAAAATCCGTGACTTTGCCAACCAACAAGACATGTCCTTGCTAGAAGCCTCTGCCAACATCATGATGTCTGGCGTCAAAGGCAAGGCGGCCCAGGCTGTCTGGGATATGGCCTCTGTGCTTTACAAGCTCCGTGATAATTTGGATAGTTACACCATCACAGAACTAGTGGAAGCAGTCCTACAAAAAACAGGTTATATGGAGGCCCTGGTCCTGCAAAACACCCTTGAAAGCCAGGCCCGTATCGAGAACATTGAGGAGTTTCTCTCTGTGACCAAGCATTTCGATGAGGATAATCATGATGGTCCTGAGGATGAAGGCGGACTCGATAAACTCAGTCGCTTCCTCAATGATTTGGCCCTGATTGCCGATACTGACAGCGGTGAAGAAGAGGCAGCTGAAGTCACCCTCATGACCCTTCATGCGGCCAAGGGATTGGAGTTTCCCCTGGTTTTTCTCATTGGGATGGAGGAGGGTGTTTTCCCACTTTCTCGTGCGACAGAAGCCGAAGAAGAGTTGGAGGAGGAACGCCGTCTAGCCTACGTTGGTATTACCCGGGCTGAAGAAATGCTCTTTTTGACCAATGCCAGCAGTCGTGTCCTTTACGGGAAGACCAGCTACAACCAGCCGAGTCGCTTCCTCAACGAGATTGAGGATGACCTCCTAGACTACCAAGGCTATGCCCGTCCGGCCAATACAAGCTTTAAAGCGACTTATGGCAATAGCGGAGCAACACAGTTCGGTCAGGGGATGAGTTTATCTCAGGCCCTGCAAGCCCGCAAGGCTCAAAGTCAGCCTGTCCAAACTCGATCAACATCTCTGCCATTTTCAGCTACTAAAGTAGGCCAACCAGCTTCGACAAGCTCTGAAACTACTGACTGGCAAATTGGCGACACCGCCATCCACCGCAAGTGGGGCGAAGGCATGGTTTTATCTGTATCAGGAAGTGGAAAAGCCATGGAGCTCAAAATCAACTTCCCTGAAGTCGGCCTCAAAAAACTGCTCGCCAGTGTCGCTCCGATAGAGAAGAAAGAGCAGTGAAAATACTGAAGTCGTTGAGAAAAGTCTCTCTTATCAGCTAGCACGCTTTTTATAGGGATTAGAGCTAGAACAAAGCAAATCATGGTATAATAAAAATAATTTTTAGTGTTTTAGTATATATTTAAGGGCACTATTCCCTTGCTACGAAAGGAATTATAACACATGGCTAACATTCAATGGTTGAATGGGAGCATTAGAAATTATGTTAGTTGTTTAAGAAACGAATAACCCTTAAAACCCTTGATTTCAAAGGGTTTTTAAGTTGTTGTGCTAATAGATAGGCAAGTAAATATCATCGCTTAAAGAAGCAATAATGAGCAATAAAAACCATTTTTTGGTGCCCAGTTTGGTGCCTAGTTTGTGGCAAGAACAATTTAGAGTGTTCTTGCCTTTTTTATTTTACAGGGAGGAAAATCGTGGAACTTGCAGAATCAACTCGCCTAGGTGTTGTTAGCTATCTCATGATTGTTATGGGAGTTACATCATCTAAAGCAACAGACATGTTGAAGGAATTAGAAACAAGTGGGCTGGTTAATATTGCTACAACTGGTCAACTAGCACTCAAAGTATTGGAGGACAATCATGAAACGCATTAGTGCAAACCAATATCAAACATCAGAACGGTATTACAAGCTCCCAAAACTCTTGTTTGAGAGTGAGCGATACAAGGACATGAAGCTTGAGGTTAAAGTCGCTTATGCCGTCTTAAAAGATCGTTTGGAACTGTCCCTAAGTTCAGGTTGGATTGATGAAGACGGTTCAATCTATCTCATCTATTCCAACTCTAGTTTAATGGAGCTTCTTGGGTGTTCTAAGTCCAAACTCCTGTCCATCAAAAAATCCTTGAGAGATTTTGGACTTATTGAGGAAGTCCAACAGTCATCCAGTGAAAAAGGACGGCTCGCAAACAAGATTTATCTGGGTGAGCTAGAACATGAACTTACCCCCGTCTTAAATTCAGACGGGGGTGGTGTTAAAAAAACACGGGAGGAGTCTCAAAAACAAACGGGCCCCGTCTTAATTTCAGCCACTAGTGAGACTGAAGATAATGAGACTGAACATAGTGAGACTAAAGAGAGTGATTGTCTTTCAGAGGATGAGGAGGAAAAAGGGCTTATTCGCAAAGTGGATAAGCCAACCACCTATGACAAGGATTATATTTACCAATTGGTCTATGACCAGCTGATTCGTGAGAAGTTTTCTAAGACAAGTGCAGAATTTGTCATGAGGCATTTTGAAAACAGGTATCAGTATGCTTTGGAGAACATGAGATTTGCCAGAACGGCAGAGACCATAGCTGAGTATGTCTTTAATGGCATTCTGGCAGAGTGGAATAAGGAACGCCGACAAGAACAGGAAAGGAGGTGAGAATAATGTGGTGGAAACTTGCACTAGGCATTTTTATTGTGTCAATCTTCAGTTTGGTGGTTGAGATTATCAATGCTCCAGAAATGGAGGACCATATCTAACCAAGGCTTTACGAGAAGTAAGGTCTTTTTTGATACCCGAAAGGAGAAATAGATGAACTTTTTTGATTGTTTTGCAGGGATTGGCGGCTTTCGCTTAGGAATGGAAAGTCAAGGTCATACCTGCATTGGTTTTTGCGAAATAGATAAATTCGCTAGACGGTCTTATCAGGCCATTTTTGAGACAGAAGGAGAATTAGAATATCATGACATTACCCAAATCACCGATGACCAACTCAGAGAACTCCGAGGACAGGTGGATGTCCTCTGTGGGGGCTTTCCTTGCCAAGCCTTTTCTCTCGCAGGCAGACGACTGGGATTTGAGGACACTAGAGGCACTCTCTTTTTTGAGCTTGCTCGATGTGCCAAGGAAATCCAACCACCTTATCTATTTTTTGAAAACGTCAAGGGGCTACTCAGTCACGACCAGGGACGGACGTACGCCACAATTCTCAATACGTTGGATGAATTGGGGTATCATGTCGAATGGCAAGTGCTTAACAGTAAAGATTTCGGCCTTCCCCAAAATCGGGAGCGGGTCTTTCTTATCGGACATTCTCGAAAGCGAGGTTTCCGACCAGTATTTCCTCTCCGAGGACAAGGTAGCCCAGCTCATCTTGACCGACTAGGCAATGTCAATCCATCTGGTAAGGGGATGAGTGGGGAGGTCTATCTCTCGACAGGTCTATCTCCAACCTTAACCGTAAATAAGGGTGAGGGAGTTAAGATTGCCATTCCTGTTTTAACACCAGACAGGCTTTATAAAAGACAGAACGGCAGACGATTCAAGGCTAATCAAGACCCCATGTTTACTTTGACGGCTCAAGACAGGCATGGGGTACTAGTGGCTGGAAATTTGCCGACTAGCTTTGATCAAGCAGGACGAGTTTATCATACAGAAGGTCTTTCCCCGACCCTCACCACCATGCAGGGTGGGGATAAGATTCCAAAAGTCTTGTTACGTCACGAAGCGCCACACTTAAAAATCCGTGAGGCGACTAAGCAAGGCTATGCCAAGGCGGAAGTAGGGGATTCGGTTAACCTGTCCTATCCCAAGTCTAACTCTAAACGTGGACGGGTAGGCAAACAGATGGCCAACACCCTAACGACCAGCTCCCAACAAGGTGTCGTTATCGCAGCCCTGGAATACCGCAAGGACAAATGGTTTGAGGTGACAGGATTTTTGGTGGGAGATAAACTTTATCGTTTGAGGATTCGCAAGCTCACACCAAGAGAGTGTTTTCGCCTACAAGGCTTTCCAGATTGGGTATTTGAACGAGCAGAGGCGGTTTCAAGCAAGAGCCAACTCTATAAGCAGGCTGGAAACAGCGTATCAGTTCCTGTTATCGCTGCTATCGCACGAGAATTAAAGAAATTGGAGGAGAACCATGAAACTACTACATAAAGAATCCATAAGAACCTGTTTAGAGTTGGATGAGGCTATTCATCAAGCAGAGGTGGAGCGACTGACAGAAAGGCTCCTTACCTTGCCCAACTATGATTGCGAAATGATTGTGATCTTTGAGGATGACTACCACAAGGAGATGAATCTCCCCCTCTTTTACGAATCCAATCTCCATCGGGTTTTTGAGTTTTTGGAGGAGAGGGACATCAAAAACGGAGTGGACAGCTTCTTGACAGAGGATGGGGATTTGGCCTTCAGAGCCTATGGGCAGAATTACACCCATCAAGGCAAGGACGGTATCCTGACGAGCCTAGTAACAGTGAAATGCTTTAGTGAGGGCAGGGTTCCTGTCAATATGACCAGAATCCTTGGTGGGTTTGTGATGGAAGACCTAACCAAGGGGAAGGAGGGTGTCACATGCGACTCTATCTAAGCAAAAACCAAGACCGACACCAGTCTTTGATTGAGACCCTAGATGCTTATGGCATTGCATATGAGCTGGTGGACTTTGAGAAACTGAAGAAAGAAGACCTATTGGAATGGATGCGGCTATCTCCAGACTGCTTTGACTTTCTGACCCCAACCTGTTTGATATATAAACGCAGGGATAATCTCCCTTTTTCCCGATTTCTTGACATCATCTGGGACAATCGGGCAAGAAGTCTTCGTTTACCGCTAATCGTCGATAAGGGGCAGGTCTATCCTGATGTAACCCTAGAAGACTTGCGATCCTTTCTTCCTCGTGAACGGAAAGAGAAGGAGCGGCGAGCTCTTAAAACCTTCTTAAGCGTGTAGGAGGGGCTATGGCAGAATTATTTTGGGAAAACCTTGCCCTCTTGTTGGCAGAAAAAGAGATGAGCTGGGCTGAGTTGACACGGCAGATGTTTGCGGGGAGTTATCAGTACCCCAGCGAGTTCAATCGGCTCTATCAGAAAATCAGGCACTACAAGTCCACCTGTCAAATGCCTCAGACCAAGTGGGTGGAAAAAATGGTGCTGGTCTTGGAGGTGGACTATGAAGACCTATTTAGACGCTAGAATTTGGAACATTTTTGGTCTCTATCTCTACCAGTATGTGAATACTATTTTAGTATCTCTATACTTAGGAGACCAGTTATCATTGTGGGAAATCCTTGTCCTTCAGCTCCTTTACTTGGCCAGTCTGGTCTGGCTCTTAAAGAAGTTTCTACGGTCTATATCTGTTCAAGTTCGGTTTGTTTGGTTGGTGACTTGTCTAGGCTCTATGTTTCTGATGTCAGTTCTTGTCGGGATTCTATGGCCGGTCACTTCCACCAATCAAACGAGCCTTATTCCTGTTCAAAGCCAACTCCCTTTGATGGTTTTTATCCTCTTTCTAACCAATGCCAGTCTGGTTGAAGAGTTGGTTTACCGTGGCTACCTTTGGTCACTCTTTCCAAAGCCTTATCAAGCCTTACTGGTCACAAGCCTAGTCTTTGCCTTGGCTCATCAACCGGATAGCTTAGGGAGCTGGGTGGTCTATGGGAGTTTAGGTTTGGGTCTAGGGGCTATGCGACAAAAGACGGATCTGGTAGGGGCGACAGGTCTCCATCTGGTGTGGAATGGCTTGGTGCTACTAACTACTTTTCTGTGATAAAAAAGGCGAGGGGACTGGTTTAAGATAAGCCTATCCCACAACGGAAGGAGCAGCTATGTCGAGTGAACAACAGGAACGCCAAGCCTTTCAGTATTTAGAGCGAAGTAGTCTCTTAACGCTGAGAACCTTGCTTAAGATTCTGGACTGGTCTGTGAAACGAGGCCTTCATCAAGAAACAGCCTATAAAATTGGCCTTCAAACCTTGGCAGACTTGGTCAAGACCCCGTTTGCCATTGATGGCATTGACTTGAAAACGGAACTCTTAGATAAGCCCGTGGACGTCGAGAAATTAAAAGAGGTGCTGATAAGGAAAAACTTGCCTCTTGCCATCTCTTTTCAAGACAACTACCTCTATTTTTACACCAAGGATAGATCCTTGCTGGATACCCACCTAGACACCCTCCTCAAAGAGTTGGTCAATGACGCAGACAAGCTCAAGGGCTTGGTGACGGACAAGACACTAGATGAGGAAATTGCTTTGGCCAAGGAAGATATTGTTCTGAGTGAGGAGTCTAGTGTGAAAACGAAAGAGATGGTGCTGTGATGTCTAAAGCAAAACCACTTGTCTTCATCATGATGGGTCTGTCACTTGGCTATGTCTGCCATCGCTTAAGCCTCCTCTATGATGAACTGAATCATCTGCCAGTTCTTGATAGGTGGACCTACCTCTTGATGAATGGCCAGGATGAGATAGCGGCTAAGCCTTGGGTCTTTGACTTTACCCTTGGTTCGAGCCTTTGGTTTTTGGCTGGTCTTGGGGCAATGGGTTTGGCTTACCTTTACACGACTTCAGGAGCCAAGGTCTACCGAGAAGGGCAGGAATACGGGTCTGCTCGCTTTGGGACAAGACAGGAAAGTCAGGCCTTTGCCAGTAAAAATCCCTTTTTGGATACCATACTAGCTAAGACCGTTCGGCTTACTCTTCTGGAGAAGAAGAGACCTAAGTTTGACCGCAATAAAAACTTGGTTGTCATCGGTGGGTCAGGTGCAGGCAAGACCTTTCGCTTTGTCAAACCCAATCTGATTCAGGCCAACTGTTCCAATATTGTGGTTGACCCCAAGGACCATCTGCCCCAAAAAACAGGAAAGTTCTTCCTGAAAGCAGGCTACCAGATAAAGATTTTAGACTTGGTGTCTATGATGACCAGCAATGGCTTCAATCCCTTTCGCTATGTGGAAACGGAGAATGATTTGAACCGTATGCTGACGGTGTATTTCAATAATACCAAGGGGAATGGGTCACGCAGTGATCCCTTTTGGGACGAGGCGTCGATGACCTTGGTTCGTGCCATCGCTTCTTACCTGGTTGATTTTTACAACCCACCCAAGACCAGAGCACAGTTAATTGAAGAGTCTCGCCTGTCCAAGAAAGAGAGGCAAGCTCTTTATACCAAGGAGAAACAAGACTTGGAAGATCGTCGTAAGAGGGGACGGTACCCGTCTTTTGCGGAAATTTCCAAGTTGATTAAACTCCTTCATAAGGCGGACGGGGCTGAGAAGAGTGTCCTAGAGGTCATGTTTGAGCGGTATGCCAAGACTTATAGCACAGAAAACTTCACCATGCGAAACTGGGCTGATTTTCAAAACTACAAGGACAAGACCTTGGATTCAGTTATTGCAGTCACAACTGCTAAATTTGCCCTCTTTAATATCCAGTCGGTCATTGATTTGACAAAAACTGATACTATGGACATCAAAAGTTGGGGGAACCAAAAAACGATGGTCTACTTAGTTATTCCAGACAATGATTCTACCTTTCGCTTCTTGTCAGCCCTCTTTTTCTCAACGGTCTTTTCCACCTTGACTAGACAGGCTGATGTGGACTTTAAGGGAAAGCTTCCTATTCACGTGCGGGCTTATCTGGACGAGTTTGCGAACGTCGGCGAAATTCCAGACTTTGCGGAATTGACCTCAACCGTTCGCTCCCGAAATATTAGCCTTGTCCCTATCCTACAAAACATTGCCCAGCTCCAAGGCCTCTACAAAGAAAAAGATGCCTGGAAGACCATCTTGGGTAACTGTGACAGCCTACTTTATCTGGGTGGGAATGATGAGGAGACCTTTAAGTTTATGTCGGCTCTCTTAGGGAAACAAACCATTGATGTCAGAAACACCAGTCGGTCCTTTGCCCAAACAGGGTCTGGTTCTCTTAGTCATCAAAAGATTGCCCGTGACCTGATGACACCAGACGAAGTTGGCAACATGGATCGAGGGGATTGCTTGGTTAGAATTGCCAATACCCCTGCCTTCTATGCCAAGAAGTATGACCCCTTTAAGCACCCCAACTGGCAGTATTTGGCAGATGAGGAAGGGGACGACTGGTGGTGGGAGCCAGACCTTTCCTTGACAGGAGAACCACCGCTTGATTTAAGGGGGCACCGAGTGCGAAACCTGAGTCAAGACCCTCGCTTTACCGCAACACTAAAACAGAAATGAGGAAAACAGATGATACAAAAACTACCAAACCTAACCTATGGAGTTGATGCCAGCTCCATGTTTGCCCAAGCCATGTCCCTGCTTCAAAAAGGGCTGGTGGCGACAGGAGCCTTTCTTGTCGTGATTGGGGTCATTAACCTAGCGACCAACATCAAAGACGGTGGACCAGGTGTCCGTAATGCCATCTTAGAAATTGTCGGTGGGGTGATGGTCGGAGCTGCTGGGGCCTTTGTGACCCAGATTACCATTTAAGAAGGGGACCAGCAATGTGATGAATAACTTATTCCCTCAGCTAGTTTTTCTGGTCTCAGAAAAAGTCTCCTCAGATAACCTCTTTGAGGGCTTCTCGCTGGATTTAGAATCGACTGCTGATTTGGTCAAATCCCTATCAGACTACAATCCAACCGTCTGGTCCTACATGACAGCCGTCACCGATCAGGTCATGCGTCCGATTGGCGTAGCTATCTTAGCCCTTATCTTAATCTTGGAGTTTTCAAAATTAGCCAAGAAGATTGCAGGGTCTGGTGGCGCTATGACCATTGAGGCCATTGCCCCAATGGTGGTCAGTTTTATCATGGTCGGAGTGGTCATGGCTAATACCACGGTGATTGTGGAAGCCATTTTGGGCTTAGCTGGCCATGCCCTCTCCCGAATTGCAGGCGTAGTTACCCAAGGTGGTCAAACTTATGACACCCTATCAGGTCTAAAAGGGTCTAGTATCGTCGGGAAAATGATTATTGCCTTTTTTGCCCTCTTGATTTGGCTGGTTAGAATGGCTAGTGCCGCTATGGTTAATCTCATGGTGACCATTCGTTTTATTCAGCTCTATCTCATGCTTCCCTTTGCCCCAATCACTCTCCCAACTTTTTTGAGTGATGAGTGGCGTGGGGTAGGCATTGGCTACCTGAAAAATATTATGGTCTATGGTGTTCAGGGTATTCTCATCTTCTTGATTGTATCCCTCATACCGCTCTTTGAATCGGCTGGAAAAATTGCGGTCGCAAACGGAGCAGGAGCTGGTGAGGCTCTCGTCATCATGTTTGGGAGTCTTGTCCAAGCCATTCTGCTTATCATTGCCCTTGTTGGCTCTCAACGCACAGCCAGAAGTATTTTAGGGATGTAGGACGACCTTGTTCCAGCTTAACACGATAACGGAGTAGAGGGTCTGCTCCGTTTTTGTCAATCATATCTTAGTTATGGAGGATTATTGAATGAATACCCGTGTCTTTAAGGACATTTCAAAATACCAGCACCGAGCTTGGTTAGGATTTACCACACGGCAGGTCATTTTTGTCTTGCCAGCTTTAGCGATAACCATTCTAGTCCTAGGACTCAATCTCTTTTTTTGGCAGTTTGGGGACTGGTTTGTCTATGGCTTTACGGGGAGTTTCACCCTCCCTCTTCTGCTGTTTGGGGTCTATCGCCCCAACAACCTAGCCTTTGAATACTACCTGCATTACCGCCTACGGTTTGCCCTTACTGTCCCTGTACGTACCCTAACTGGAAAGGAAAATACCCATGCGAAACCTACTAAAACCATCAACGACATCCAAGCTATCTGCGACTGATAAGAAGCGACAAAAAGAGCTTCGTCAAGAACTTCAACCAACAACCGTCAACACTATCGCTTATCAAGGATTGTTTGAGAATGGCCTCATGCAAGTCACCCCTGACTATTATTCCCAAAGCTATCTTTTGGGTGATGTCAATTACCAGACCGTTGGGCTTGAGGAGCGAGCGCTGATTGTGGACAAGTATTCGGACATGATTAACGCCTTAGATGACCGCACCCATTTCCAGCTGACCCTCTTTAATCAACGGGTCAACCTAGATAAGTTCCGTTCAAGTGTGCTTTATCCCCTACATGATGATGGCTACAACCATTTCCGTGAGGAACTGAACCAGATGATGAACCAGAATTTGGACAATGGTGAAAACAATTTTAACACTATCAAATTGATAACCTTTGGGCGGACGGATACCTCAACCAAACAAGCTCATCGCTCCTTATCCCAAGTTGGTGAGTACGTCAAAAATGGTTTGGCTGAAATTGACTGTACCTTCCATCTCCTAGAGGGAGAAGCTAGGGTCAATTACCTTGCGGATATGCTTCGAGGAGACAATCATTTACCGTTTAGCTATAAGGATTTGGCTCTATCAGGTCTAACGACCAAGCATTTCATTGCGCCACAAAGCATGTCCTTTAAGCACAAGGACTATCTGGCTATTGACGACCGTTATTTACAGGTGGTCTATGTCAGGGACTATGGGACAGAGTTAGGGGATGGTTTTATCCGTGACCTCATGCAGACAGATAGGGAACTCATCATCAGCTTTCATGCCAAGGGGTCGCAAAAGTCGGAGGCTATGGCCAAGGTCAGAACCAAGAAGACCTTGATGGAATCCCAGAAAATCGGTGAGCAACAAAAGATGGCTCGTTCAGGTATCTACTTGGAAAAGGCTAGTCATGTTCTAGAAACCACTATTGATGAAGCGGATGACCTCCTCAGCACCATGACCAAGACAGGGGATAAACTCTTTGAGACGGTCTTTCTGATTGGACTGTTAGAAGATAGCCCAGAAGCCCTCAAAGAAGCTCTGAATGATATGCGACAGGTTGCTGGCTCTCACGACTTGATTATTGAACCCTTGCCCTATATGCAGGAAGCCGCCTTTAATAGCCTTCTCCCTCTTGGGAAAAACTTTCTTCAAGGCATTTCTCGCAGCCTCTTGACCTCCAATATCGCTGTCCAATCCCCGTGGACTTCGGTGGATTTACAGGACAAGGGTGGAAAATACTATGGCATTAACCAGATTTCAAACAACATCATCACCATCGACCGCAAGGCACTCAATACCCCGTCTGGTCTTATCCTAGGGACATCGGGGGCTGGTAAGGGCATGGGAACCAAGCATGAAATCACCACCACTAGGCTCAAAGAAGTCGATGACAAGACAGATATTATCGTGGTTGACCCAGAAAATGAGTATGGCTTGATTGGTCAAGCCTTTGATGGGGAAAGCATCATTATTGCCCCAGATAGCCAGACCTTTCTGAATGTCTTAGACTTATCTAGTCATGGCTTTGATGAAGACCCTGTCAAGCTCAAATCAGAGTTCCTCTTGTCTTGGATTGGGAAGCTCTTAGACCGCCAGATGGATGGCCGAGAGAAGTCGATTATTGACCGAGTGACGCGGCTGACCTACCAACATTTCCTAGAGCCAACCTTGGAAGAATGGGTATTTGTCTTATCCAAGCAACCTGAACCAGAAGCAGGTAATCTGGCTCTTGACATGGAACTTTATGTTAAGGGGTCTCTGGATATGTTTGCCCACCGAACCAACGTGACGACGGATAAGTCCTTTGTGATTTATAATGTTAAAAAACTAGGAGAAGCCCTCAAACCCATTGCCCTCATGGTAGTCTTTGAACAAATCTGGAATCGGGTGGTCAGAAACCAACAACTGGGGAAGACCACTTGGATTTACTTTGACGAGATGCAGCTCTTGTTATTGGATGAATACGCCAGTAATTTCTTTTTCAAGCTCTGGAGCCGGGTGCGAAAGTACGGGGCCATCCCAACAGGTATTACCCAAAATGTGGAAACCCTCCTGATGGATGCCAACGGGAGGCGAATTTTAGCCAATAGTGAGTTTATGATTCTGCTCAAACAGGCCAAAAATGACCGAGAAGAATTAGTTCATCTGCTTGGTTTGTCTAAGGAGTTGGAGAAATACTTGGTCAATCCCGAGCGTGGAGCTGGTCTTATTAAGGCTGGTCACACGGTTGTGCCTTTCAAGAACCGGATTCCTGCCGATACCCAACTCTTTGACCTGATGAGCACGGACCCAGATAAGATGGTTCAGGTAACAAGGGAGGACGATTAGGATGGCTGTCACCAAGAAAGAACTGAAGCGAGCACGTCTCACCAGGAAAACCAATCTCAGACAGGGTAGACGGACTTATCGTCTCAAACGACAGGAAGCAAGGCAAAACTTGATTTCTCAGTCAGGTAGACGAGGCTCTCTCTTTCATCGTCTGGTGTCGTCTAACTCTCCAGCACAAGTGGCTTATCAGGAAACGCTCTCTAGTGCTAAGAAAGAGTTTGACGACCTCAAAGAAGAGGAAGACAAGCGGTTTGATAGCCTTTTATCCTCCGCCAATCCTTATGACCTATCCCATCGAGAATTAAAGCATCATCGTTTACCCAAGGCTAAGGCCAGACACAAGCAGGCCAGACAACACTTGAAAAACGTCAAGGAGGAAGAAAAGGCTAAGGATAAGAAAAAAGCATCTGTCCAAGTAGATGATGCCAAACGCTCTCGTTTTTTCTACCAAGCCAAGTCTATTGAGCGTTTGCAGGCTGAACAGGAAGTCTCTCAAAGCAAACGAGAGCTGAAACAGGTTAAGACAGCCACCAAGCACAAGTCACCCACGAACAAGGTCAAACGTGCAAGTAAACTGATTGGGCGAGAAGCCCTCTATCTAGCCAGTCAAGAGGACGACTTATCAGGGGCTAGGGAGATAGTGGATACCACTTATCAGGTGGCACGCTATACGAAAGCAGGCATTGAGACAGGCAAAGCAACGGTCAAGCTCTCACAAGCCAGTACACGGTTTATGGTCAGACGGGCTAGAAATACCAAAGAACGTTACCAAAACTGGCAAGCAGGTAAGGGATTTCGTCTGAACAGAAGGGAGGACCAATTTACTCAACGCCTCAAACGGCAAGTCGCCAGACGAGCACACCAGACCAGACAAGTTGGGAAGATTATTCAAAGCCTCATCTCTAGTTTCAAGCAGGCTTTTATGGCCTTGGTGGGCAATCCTGTCACTTAGATTGTTTCAGGTTTCTTGTTGTTTTTATTGCTTATGATGGCATTCTTCTTGGGTTTTGCCAGTCAAAACCTTATCCAACAAGATGAGTTTGAATTAACCAAAGCCTATACTCATATGACTTGGGAGGATGCGGAACAGACCCGAACCAGCGAAAAGGGGATTACCTACTACACCAAGATTGATGAGGTCATGGCTTATATGAATAGCCAGTTTCAGGATTATGCCTTAGAAGATAGGATAAGTGTCTTGCCACCGTCAAGCACTTATAAGGATTATCTGTCCACCCTCTGGCAGGACTTAAATGGTAGTAGTAGTCTCAAGACCATGTCCGACCTCTATGATAAGCCGCCTTATCAATTGTCCAAAGAGGAACAAGATGACCTCAAAGAACTGTCGGAGGAAGGTGTCTATGCCAGTATGCAGGAACTTGAGAACCCTTTTGAGGGCAAGACAGATGATGATGTTTTGCCCGTGACCTATCGCTATGGTTACTACCATTTGGACGGTAAGCCCACTATGCAAGAGTTTATTATCCTTGAAGCAAAGGAAAATCAAGCGGTTCTCGCTCCTCTTGATGGGACGATTCATCTGGATGGTGATGATGTCGTTATTACCGCTGGTAAAAAGGTTAGTTCAGTTTCTTTGCGTTTGTATGGCATTCACACCGGTCGCTTGGTTGAGGGGCAAAGAGTTGTTGCGGGTGATAGAATTGGTCAGACCAAGACTAACACAGGTCTTAAAGTGTCCTATGAGAAGTATGACCCAGACCAAAAGAAGTTGGTGATGGTCAATCCTGCTTTTTACTTTCCCAAGGTGGTTCAAGTCCAGACCACTATCTTACCCAATATCGGACAATTTGGAGGAGCTGAATTTGAGCGAGCCAAGGCCATTTACACCTACCTCAAGTCCAAAGGAGCGACCAATCAGGCTATTGCAGGCATCTTAGGCAACTGGTCGGTTGAATCAGCTATCAATCCCAAACGGGCAGAAGGGGATTATCTTAGCCCACCTGTTGGGGCAAGCGATAGCTCCTGGGACGACCCTAACTGGCTGTCTATGGGTGGTCCTGCCATCTACAACGGTAGCTATCCCAATATTCTTCGTCGAGGCCTTGGTCTAGGTCAATGGACGGACACCGCAGACGGGTCACGTCGCCACACCTTACTTCTGGAGTATGCCAAAAGAAGAGGGAAGCCCTGGTATGATTTAGAGCTTCAGTTGGACTTTATGCTTGAGGGAGACAACCCCTACTACACCAACTGGCTCAAAGATTTCTTCCAGAATACGGGCAGTCCAGCCAGTCTAGCCCAGGTCTTCCTGACCTATTGGGAGGGCAATAGTGGTGATAAGCTCTTGGAACGTCAAACCAGAGCTGCCGAGTGGTACTATCAGATTGAAAAAGGTTTTAGTCAACCAAATGGAGGCACCGCTCAGAGTGATCCAGCTGCCCTAGAAGCCGTTAGAGGAGACCTCTTTGACAATTCTATCCCTGGAGGTGGTGACGGGATGGGCTATGCCTACGGCCAATGTACTTGGGGAGTTGCGGCACGTATCAACCAATTGGGTCTCAAGCTCAAAGGGCGAAATGGTGAGAAAATCCCCATCACAAGTGTCATGGGGAATGGTCAGGATTGGGTGGGTTCTGCATCAGCTTTAGGAGGTGAGACGGGTTCAATGCCTCAAGCAGGGGCTATTATCTCCTTTGCGGGTGGCAGTCACGGCACACCTATTCCTTACGGGCATGTGGCTTTTGTCGAGAAAGTTTACCCAGATGGGTCGTTTCTCATCTCAGAGACCAATGTCAATGGCAATCCAAACTACACCTTCCGAAAAATCAGCGGACCAGACGCGGCCATGAGTTTTGCCTATACGATGAAATAAAAAGAATATGCTAACAAAAATGAGTGTTGTTAGCATATTCTTTATTTTATCAAAAAACTTGAATTTTATAATTGTGTTTGATAAAATACAATTATAATGATAAAACGGAGTAGACATGAATACGGATAAAATCAAAACTATTATTAGAGCGTTTCACTTTGACGCTCAAATACAGCCAATAAGGCTAAATCTGCCTATCGTTTTCCAAAAGCGTTATGACTATTCGATGTTAGAGGTGCAAGGAAAATCCTTCCTTTTACTCAAAGAGAGAAGGACTGGTAGCTTAGATAGTTTTGTAAAGCACGCTCAGGTGATTAGAAATCAGGTTGGTGACGATGTCATTCTAGTTTTTAATAAATTATCTGATGATCAAAAGAAAAAATTATTACAGGTTGGGGCAGCCTATCTTGATTATCAAGAAAATGCTTTTATACCACAATTAGGATTTTTATTTTCTAAAGAACCTAACATCATTCAGACTAGCAGTGTTCTATCACCGATTGAACAAAAATTGTTAATTACCTTGTTGCTACATACTAAAACTTTCGTTATTGATATGGATAAGATTTGCCAGTTGACAGGACTTTCTAGGCCTAGTTTATATCGTTATTTTAGAGGGTTTAAAGAGCGTCAATGGTTGGTCAACAAGCAAAAGTCCTATCATTTGGCAAAATCAAAACGGATGATATTTGAGGAAGCTAAAAAATTGTTGGATAATCCTATTAAAGAGGTTGTAACAATTAGTGATCAGGATTGTCAGCAATTGAAAAACAAGGTCGCCCTAACAATTACAAATCTACAAGCATTATCAATTCTGGGTATGCTTGCGGATACAGAAGATTATGGAAGCTATGCTATTTCTAAGAAACAGTATAGAGGCATTAAAAAGGAGCTTCAGCAACATATCCTTCAGGGACATCGCTTAGAAATTTGGTATTATGAACCAATCCCTTTTGATTATCAGAAAAATGGTTGGTCTGAATCGGTAAATATGACGATAGTTGATCCTCTTTCATTGTATTTAATTCTAAAAACTAATGAAGATCCACGTATCGAAGAAGACATTGAAAGACTAGAAGAGAAAATTTTAACCCTATTAGGAGAATAATATGCCAGCTAATTTTAAACCTATTTTTAAAGAGATGTTTCAAGATTATAAAGATAATTATGTCTTAATTGGTGGAACCGCAACTTCTATTGTATTAGATGCCAATGGATTTGAAAGTCGGACGACAAAAGATTACGACATGGTCATCATTGATGAATTAAAAAATAGGGATTTTTATAATACCTTGACCTCTTTTTTGGAACAGGGTGAGTATGTGGGTAGTCAGAAGGACAATAGAGCCCAACTTTTTCGTTTTACAACAACTAAGCCTGGATTTCCAGAAATGCTCGAATTATTCAGTATTCTACCTGAATACCCATTGAAAAAGGTTAGTCGAGAAACACCGGTACATTTTGATGAGGATGCAAGTTTATCTGCCTTGCTTTTAGACGAGGACTATTATCAATTGCTAGTAAATGAGAGAGAAGTAGTGAATGATTACTCTGTATTGAGTACAAAAGGGCTGATTGTATTTAAGGCAAAGGCCTGGCTTGATATGAGTGAACGTGCTAAGAATGGTGAACAAGGGCTAACTAAGAAAATTAAGAAACACTTGAATGATGTTACTCGTTTAGCTGGTTTACTTCGTCAAGAAGACACATTGTCAGGTTTGAATGTCAGGGAAAAGGTTCAACAGGATATGTTGCAATTCCTATCATTGTTATCCTTAAATATTGAATCAATTCCTCAAAATTCAGATATTGAACTTTCAAAAAATGAGGTTTTTGATATCCTGCAAGACTTCCTCACAAAATAATTTTTCCTTTATGTGACATAACAATACTGCCATCCACAATTGTGGGTGGTTTTTTGCCGTGATAAAATATGCAACTCCTTCCTGGTATGATGGGGCAAGATTAGTCAGTATTTCTGGCAATCGATAAATATTACCATAAAGGAGTGTCCCATGACCCTACCCATTCAAGTGAAACCCATTATTACCCAAGAAAAGGGTGAGAAACATGTCTTTCGTAAAAGCAAGAAATACCGTACCCTGTGTTCGGTTGCGCTAGGAACGGTCGCAACGGCGGTGCTAGCTTTAGGTGGCGGTGTCGCTAAGGCTGATGAATTGGCTACGACACCAGTTGAAACTTCCATTATTCTGACGGATAATCCAGCGACCAACCTTCCTGAAGCCCAGCCTACTGAGACAGTGGAGCATAACACTAGCCTTTCGGAAACAGGGAAATCCCAAGGAACCATGCCTGTGACTATTGATGAGACACCACTAAAGCAGGCAGTTGATGAAGCCAAGGCTGAAGGGGTGATGATTACACCAGGTCAAGACATGGATCTTGGGACTACCCAGACAGCCGAAGAAACCAACCAATCCCTTGATACAGCTAAATCAGATATAGATAAGCAGGTATCCGAGCTTGACCAAGTGACAGCCCAGTACCAATCCGATAAGGCTGAACACGCGGCGGAAGTCGCACGGATTGAAGGAGAGAATGCGATCCTGAAAGCCAGCCATAAAGAGGCAGAAGACGCGGCGAAAAATCTTGAAAACAATGTTAATACCACCGTTTCTGACTTGACCAATCGTTTTCCTAATGCCAAGGTAAGGGTGACGGATAAAACCATCACATCAGGCGATGGCACATCTCCTGAAGCCTATGAGGGTTATGCCAAACTGGTCCAAGGGGTTAGTGAGCAGAACCAAGCTGCTATTGACACCTATGTGACTAAAAAAACGGAAGCAGACGCTCAAACGGCTAAAAATAAGCAGATTGAAGCTGAAAATGCAGCTGGTCTAGCCAAGGCAAAGAAAGACAATGAAGTCATTACTCAGCGAAATCAGGCAGGTCAGGCCGCCATTGACGAGGAGAATCGCCGTGGTCAAGCAGCGGTGGACCAGGCCAATAAGGACAAGCAAACCCAAGTGACCAACCGTCAGGCAGAGATTGAAGCCATCAAAAAACGTAATGCCCAGAAACAGGCAGAAGCCGATGCGACCAACAAGGCCAATGAAGCCTACAATGCTTCTGAAAAATCTCGCTACGACAGGGAACTGGCTGAAATTCAAAAGGGTGAAGAGGGCTACATTTCAGAAGCCCTTGCCCAGGCTCTTGACCTCAATCGTGGGGAACCCCAAGCCCAGCACGGAGCAGCGACTCGCACTCCTGACCGTATTTTAAGTAAGGGTGACGCTATGCTGGGTGGTTATAGTAATATCCTTGATTCGACTGGCTTCTTTGTCTATGACCAATTTCGGACAGGGGAGACCTTGCGATTTAACTACTCAAACCTTCAAAACGCTAGTTTTGCGGGCAAGAAGATTACAGGTGTGACTTATGACATCACCAACCTTGTTTCGCCTGCAGGCACCAATAGCGTGACGCTGGTTGTTCCTAATGACCCGACAGAAGGCTTTATTGCCTATCGTGGAGACGGGACGGGCGACTGGCGAAATGACAAGATGGAATTTCGTGTGGAGGCTAGGTACACCTTATCTGATGGCAGTCAAGTGACCTTTTCTAAAGAGCAGCCAGGAGTATTCACCCATTCGTCACTCAATCACAACAACATCGGCTTAGAGTATGTTAAAGATTCATCGGGTAAATTTGTCCCTATCAATGGGTCAACTGTTCAGGTCACGGATGAAGGTCTAGCACGGTCGCTTGGGTCTAACCGAGCCCATGAGATTGGTACACCTGAAGAGTGGGACACGACATCCAGTCGCTATGCTTATAAAGGGGCTATTGTCTCAACAGTGACTTCTGGTAACACCTACCGAGTGACCTTTGGCCAAGGGGATATGCCCACTCAGGTCGGAGGTAAGACCTATTGGTTTGCCCTTAATACCCTGCCTGTGGCACGGACGGTTAGACCCTATACCCCAAAACCTTTGGTCAAGCCCAACCTTGACCCTGTTCCAGACCCCTTAACCTATACCCCGTCTGTCTATACGCCAAAGACCTTTACACCAGAACCTCTGGTAACTTTTACGCCAAAACCGACTACCCCTATTGATGAGCCGAGTTTGGCACTTGTGACAGTAGCCCTCCCAACCACACCCGTCTATGAAAAAATCCCTACGCCACCAACTGTTCCAAGCGTTCAGGTTCATGGTTATCGTCTAGCTACTCAGCCAGGTATCCATAAGGACGTGGAAAATAGTGACCGTTTGTCCATTGACAAGACTCAGGTCGCAAAGGCTTCCTCTGTCAACTATCCTTTAGAAGTGGGGGATCTGTCCCCAAATCGTGTGGCGACAAGTAGCCTCATCTTTGAGGATTACCTACCCGCAGGTTATGTCCTGAATGAACCGACAACCAAAGAACAGAACACAGCTTATGACCTTGCTTATGATAGTTCTAAGCACCTGGTTCGCTTGACAGCTAAAGACAGTCTCCTGTCTGAAGTCAATAAGGACTTAGCGAAGAGCTACCATCTGACAGCTCCTGTTTTGTACGGTACAGTGGTCAATGATGGTGCGACTTACACTAACACTTACAAGCTCATCATCAATCAGGGAACACCAACTGCCTACACCGTCACCTCAAACCCTGTGACCGTTCGGACACCAGGTGATGAGACCACAACGACCTTGATTACACCGAATAAGACCAACAAAAACAGCGATGGCGTTGTTATCAATGATACAGTGGTCTTGGTTGGTTCAACCAATCACTATACCTTGACTTGGGATTTAGACCAGTATAAGGGCGACCAGTCATCCAAGGAGACCGTTGCCAAGGGCTTTTTCCTCCTAGATGACTATCCAGAAGAAGCTGTGATGACCGATGATAAAGCAGTCATCGTCACAAGCCTAGACGGAAAAGCCTTATCTGGTTTTGTGGCGACGACTTACAAGAACTTGTCAGAAGCGCCAGAAAAGCTTAGACACCAACTGGCAACGGCTAAGATTAGCCCTAAAGGAGCTTTTCAAGTCATTGTTCCAGAAGACAATCAAGCCTTTTATGACACTTATGTTAAGACTGGGACAAGCCTTTTAGTGACCAGTCCGATGACCGTGCGAGCGGACCTGACCGGTAAGCAACTTTCCTACACCAACAAAGCCTATCAGATTGATTTTGGCAATGGGTATGCGACTAAGGAAGTGACCAATACCTTAGTGACCCCTGAGCCTGTCAAGAAAAATCTGAACGCAGATAAGGTCGATATTAACGGTCAAGCCATGTTGGTTGGTTCAACCAATTTCTACACCCTGTCTTGGGATTTGGACCAGTACAAGGGAGTTGAAGCAACCAAGGAGGCAATCGCCAAAGGGTTTTACTTTGTGGACGATTATCCCGAAGAAGCTCTAGATATTGATACCGCAGCGGTTCAAGTGGTAACGACATCAGGCAAGGTTGTTTCAGACCTCTTGGTTGAGACTTACTCAAGTCTTGACCAAGCTCCAGAAGCATTGCGGCAGGCCTTGTCTGCTAAACAGATTCGTCCGACTGGTGCTTTCCAAGTCTTTCGTCCCAAAGATAACCAAGTTTTCTATGACACTTATGTCAAGACTGGTCAATCCTTGACAATTATTGACCCGATGACGGTCAAATCCAGTCTTTACAATTCAGGTCAGACCTATACCAATAAAGCCTATCAGGTTGATTTTGGATTGGCCTACGAGACGGAAGACGTATCCAACTTCATTCCGATTGTTAGGCCTAAAAAATCCAACACCACTGACAAGGGTGTGACCATTGATGGGAAGACTGTCTTACCTGATACCGTCAATTACTACAAGATTGTCATGGATTACAGTGCCTATAAGGGCATGTCTGCGACCAAAGACCAGATTGCCAAAGGTTTTTATATGGTTGATGATTACCCAGAAGAAGCCTTGGATGTCAACCTAGACGGTATTCAGATGGTGGATGGTCAAGGGCAGGCTGTTAAGGGCTTATCGGTTAAGGTTTATGCGTCCTTGTCTGAAGCACCAAAGGCTGTTCAAGAGACTATGGCAGGTAAGGGATTTGTGCCTAAAGGAGCCATTCAGGTCTTTACGGCAGATGACCCACAGACCTTTTATGACACCTATGTCAAAACAGGTCAGACCTTGGTTGTGACCAATCCCATGTCCATTAAAAAAGATTTGGTAAAAACGGGTGGTGACTACACTAATACCGCCTATCAGATTGATTTTGGCCTAGCCTATGTGACGGATACTGTTGTGAACAACGTGCCAAAACTAGACCCCAAAAAGGATGTGGTCATCGACCTATCTCACAAGGACCAGAGTTTGGATGGCAAGGAGATTGCCCTTAATCAGGTCTTTACCTATCGTCTTCAAGGCGCACACATTCCAGCTCATCGAGCGACAGCTCTCACTGACTATCGCTTTAGCGATGATTACGATGAAACCCATGACCAGTATGACGGTGTTTATCAGGCTTACCTGATGACGGACGTGACCTTGGCAGATGGGACAGTCCTAAAATCGGGGACAGAAGTGACCAAGTACACGCTTCAAACGGTTGATACCACATCTGGTCAAGTGTCTATTTCCTTTGATAAGGCTTTTCTGACCAGCATTTCAGACGATTCCACCTTCCAAGCAGATGTCTACCTTCAGATGAAACGGATTGCGGCTGGGGAAGTGGAAAATACCTTTAGCCATGTTGTTAATGGGGTTACCATTACCTCTAATACAGTTAAAACAACTACCCCTGAGCCGGTAATCCCACCGACACCTCCTACTCCAAAATCAGAAGTGCCAGGAACTCCAATTCCAACACCAGTTCTTCCACAAACACCAGGTCCAGTTGCTAGTCTCCCACAAACAGGAGAGACGACTTCCCTTCTTGGTCTGGTTGGTGGCGGCCTGATGTTAGGATTAGCTTATGGGGCGTACCGTAAGAAGGAAGACCTAGAAAGTGAGGATAGCCATGCCTAAGACCCTTTACACCCAAGACAGTGACCGAGACGGTCTCACAGATGCCCAGGAACTGGCTTTAGGAACCAATCCCTTAAGCCCTGATTCTGATGGCGATGGGGTAGCTGATTTGGCAGAAATCCTATCTGGTCGCACTCCAACATTCCAAGAGATGAGACAGGTCATGCAGCACTTTTTGGACCAAGATACGTCAGCCTTTACTAAGGCAGTCATGAGTGTGGAGACCCAAATCACCAGTCAAACCTTTCTGAATGACCTCTATGCTTACTATATGGCGACAGACAACATTTATCTGTTGGATGAGCAACTGCGATTGGTTGCGGATGAGCAGAGTGAGGTGATTAGGCAAGACCTGACCCGACTACTAGATAACCTCTACCGAACAGGGGATGGGAATGAGTTTATCTCAGAGGTCTTCCAAGGTCGGTCGTCTGCCTATTTGGTGTCGTCTGATGGTTGGGAATTGGGCAACTTTGACCCCTATAGTTTGGAGACTTTAGATGATTTGATTCGCCACCAGCTGGATGCAGATAGTGACGATTATTTCGGAGACTTAGTTCATTTGGCTCTTGCCCAAGACAGGTTGGATAGTCGTTCCCAGTTCTTACGAAGCTACATGGCAGACCTAACTAGACCTCAAGTAGACGCACAGCGAGAGTTGTCCATGACCCTCTAAGCGATTGGGACTGAGAGCTTTCTCAGTCCTTTTTGACTAAAGAAAATTAAAGGAGAATTACTGGATGAATACACAAGCCATCAGCCACCGCCTTCGGCAACATCAACACCAAGATTTGGCCATTAAAGAGGCTTTTCTACGCTTTCAAGCCCACCATTTTGATAAGCCTTGGGAAAGGCTTTTAGAAACCTTTATCGAGCAGGAAGGTCATGTTCCCCTTTTCCCAACTCCCTACGATGTGAGTGAGGAGCTAGTTGCCTTTCTGAGCCAAGGAGACCAACCTTTTGAACATTTGGGCGCTTATGCTTATCATTTTGCCCAAACTGGTTTACGCCAAATCCCTCAACTTACCCCTTTTGAAAAAGATATGGTGGTATTGGTTGCGACCTATAATCTTGCCGTTTATTGTCAACTTCTAGACCAACAGGGAAGCTATCATGGTGTCTCACTGAAGCGCTTGGTGTCGCAAATGGAACAGGTGGATTTTATCAATGTGTCTAAGGTGGCTAACAACCTAGCAGACCGCATTAGCCGAGACCTTGATTTGTTTATTTTGAACTATGAAGCCCCAACTATCCCAAAGCCAGAACTAACCTTTGAAACCACTGACCAAGATCTGGTTGCCCATTACGGTCAACCGGTGGCCAGGTTAGATAAGACGAGTTTACTTGTGGCGCACTTGCCAGCCTATCAGGACTTGCCCTTGGGCATTAAAGCAGAGATTATTACTCAGTTCGACCAGAAAAAAGCAGAGTTCAGTCAGGTGAAGCCGGAAGAAACCGTCAGATTTGAAGAAGTTGATAATGTGGTAACGGCTTATCTGACCAATCAAGCTGAACCACTCTCTTCTTATGACCGTCGCTTAGGCAAGAGCCAGCACTATGAGGCCTATGAGCACTTGAACCTGACCCAAAAGTTTGCCATTTTAAGCCACTACGATGAATTAGCCAAACTAGAGCGACCGTTACAATTTCGTTTGGGTGACTTTGATGAGGAACGCAGGCAAACCCCTATCTATGAAGGGGAGACGATTTTTACCTATCTGGAAGCGGATGGGTCGGCAGATGAATTGGCTAGAGAACCAGGTTCTCAGGAACTAGCAGAATTGGTAGACCTCAGTCGTCAGCTCTTGGCGAGAAACTACCAGCTTTTAGAGGAAGCTGGTGTACCCGTCGAGGACTTTCCAGAGAGTAGCCGAGGGGTCTTGTTAGATGCGGTTGGGAAATACCGTTTGCCCAGAAAAGAGTTACTTTATTTAGGGCAGTACCCTCATGCCACGGTCAATCAATTGAGGCTTGCGGTTGAATTGCTTGACCAGGGACTAGACAGAGATAGCGTTACATTTTTCCTTGAGAGCAGCCTCCCTTATGAGCGTTTGGTCTTTGTGGCCAATCGCATCACCAAAGATGGGCTGAAGCTAGAGGAGGCTAAAATCTTTGAGCGAATGGCTCAAGCAGAGCCAGACAAGGCGTCTCGTTTATTATTGGAAGAACTTCAGGCTAAAGAACCGGAAAGTGCCTTTGATGATAGCCTGTCAGAACTCAAGGAAGAGGTTCATAGAATCTACCCTTTGGGGAGTTTAGTTCATTATGGTAGTCACCTGTTTGAGGTCGCAGGGATTTGGGAAGACCAGGGTCAGATTAGAATTGAGTTAGCTGCTTTACCCGATGATGATGTGCTAGACAGTCCTGTTTTTTATGTCGGTTCTCTTGGGGCATTGGAAAAGAGCCAGCTGGTTTATCGACCAGAAAAGTCAGAGGCTTTTAAAGAAAGTAATGACTTTGCAGTAACAAAGGATTCTGATGACATCGACCTCTTTTCTTTCCTAGATGACAGTCAAACAGACCCCACTTCAGACAAAGGTCCTGCAGAAAGAACGGAGGCTCCAAAAGACCAAGCGGTTATCCAAGACGAGCCTAGTGTGCTTGAAAAGGAGCCTGAGCTAGTTAAGGTTGAGCCTGTTCAGAATTTTGCCTTTCCAGAGGACTTGACCGATTTTTACCCTAAAGGGACACGGGCTAAGGTGGAAGCTAACCTCGCAGCTATTCGCTTGGTTAAGGAGTTGGGCAAGTCTGGGAGACAGGCTAATTCAGCTGAACAGGAGATATTAGCCAAGTATGTCGGCTGGGGCGGTCTAGCCAATAGTTTTTTTGACGACTACAATCCTCAGTTTGAGATAGAACGGGCAGAGCTAAAGAGATTGGTGTCTGATAAGGAATACTCTGACATGAAGCAGAGTTCTCTGACTGCTTACTATACCGACCCAGCCATCGTTAGAGCCATGTGGGATAAACTAATCGCAGATGGGTTTACAGGCGGACGGGTGCTGGATCCGTCTATGGGAACAGGGAATTTTTTTGCGGCCATGCCAGAACAGTTAAGAGAGAAGTGCGAACTGTATGGTGTGGAGTTAGATGGCATTACAGGAGCCATTGCAAAGCAGCTTCATCCCAATGTGACTATTTTTGTTCAGGGCTTTGAGGATGTGCCTTTTCAGACGGATAGTTTTGACCTGGTTATTTCAAACATTCCCTTTGGTAATTTTAGGATCGCGGACAACCGTTATGACAAGCCTTATATGATCCATGATTATTTTATTAAAAAGTCCCTGGACGTGGTTCATGATACTGGGCAAGTGGTGGTCATTTCCTCAACGGGAACCATGGACAAGCGGGTAGACAATGTCTTACAGGACATCAAGGCTACCACTCAGTTCTTGGGTGGGGTTCGTCTGCCTGATTCAGCCTTTAAGGCTATTGCAGGAACCAATGTGACAACGGACATTCTCTTCTTCCAAAAGGATTTGAACAAAAGAGCATTCACAGATGACTTTGCTTTTTTGGGAAGCAAGCGGTATGCCAAGGACGACCGTATTTGGCTCAATCCCTACTTTGACGGTGAGAATAATTCCCAAGTTTTGGGAACTTATGAGGTCAAAAATTTCAACGGTGGAACCCTATCTTTGAAAGGGAATGGCCAACCCTTGGTGCATGAGTTGACGCAAGCCCTGAAGCAGGTCGCTCCTCCACAAACCAAGGACAATGTCTTTATCCAACCTCAAGTCCTGATGGAGAAAACCGTTGACAAGACCATCCCACAAGCCATTTGGGATAGCCTTGAACTCTATAGTTTCGGCTATGAGGGAGATACTGTTTACTATCGAGACCGTGACGGGATTCGAGTAGGGGCTAAGACAGAAGAAATCAGCTACTATGTCACGGAAACTGGGGATTTTGTGGCTTGGGATGCCAAATACTCTCAAGCAGCTATTGACCGTTTTGTGGCTTTGACTGTGACCGATGAGACAGCTGTTGATGTTTACCTGTCCAAAGAAGCGACGAAGACGGGCAGACACAAGGGACTTTTTAAGAAAACGGTCTTCTATGAGGGAACGTTGTCTGATAAGGAGGTTGCCCGTATCAAGGGCATGGTCAACCTTCGCAACACCTATCAGGAGATGATTGACCTCCAGCGGGACTATGATTATGACCGTGATGTCTTTGAAGGCTTGCTTGGGGACTTAAATGTCCAGTATGACCGCTTTGTCAGACGGTATGGTTACCTCAATAGTAACGTCAACCGCAATCTATTTGATAGTGATGACAAGTATTCTCTTCTTGCTAGTTTAGAAGATGAATACATTGACCCCGTGGATAAGAAGGTCAAGTACAAGAAGTCGCTGGCTTTTGAGAAAGCCTTGGTCCGTCCAGACCGTATTCTAAAGGAAGTCAAGACTGCCCAAGATGCCCTCAATGCCAGTCTGGCAGATGGTCGTGGGGTGGATATTGCCTTTATGATGTCTCTTTATCCAGGCAAAACAGAAGGTGATGTGATTGAGGAATTAGGGGATTTGGTTCTGTTGGACCCTGCTTATGCCCTCTTAGGAAAAGTGGTTTATGTTTCTCGTCAGGATTTTCTATCAGGCGATATTTTAACCAAGCTTGACCAGGTGGATTTGCTTCAAAAAGAGGACAATGCCTTGGCAGATTGGGGATACTATCAGACCTTACTTGAGGCTGTTAAACCACGCCAGATTGGTCTAGCAGATATTGCCTACCGCATTGGCTCTCGTTGGATTCCAAACGAGGTTTATGGGCAATTTGCTCATGTGGTGATTTTGGGCGAGGAGAAAACCTTAGATGATCCAAGCCTAACTGAGGTGATTGAGGTTAGTCCTATTGATGGCACCTATACTTTGTCTAAGGACTTTACCAACCGTCGTGTGTCCGCCCAAGAAGCAGCCATGGGGGTGAGGGGGTCACGCTATGATAGTGGGCGGAAGGTGTTTGAGAACCTGCTTAATTCCAATCAACCGACTATTACACAAACGGTCAAAGATGGGGATAAGCAAAAGCAGGTGACGGATGCCGAAAGAACTAGCCTATTGCGGAGTAGGGAAGCGGATATGCAGGGACTTTTCCAGGACTTTGTCTTATCCTCTCCAGAAGTTCAGACCTTGATTGCGGACACCTACAATAGCCTGTATAACCGAACGGTGTCAAAAACCTATGATGGCAGCCATCTGGTTATTGATGGCTTGGCTCAAAATATCACCTTACGTCCTCACCAGAAAAATGCCATTCAACGCATCGTGGAGGAAAAACGAGCCCTTTTAGCCCATGAAGTGGGTTCAGGCAAGACCTTAACCATGCTTGGGGCGGGGTTTAAACTGAAAGAGTTGGGGGTGGTCAATAAACCTCTCTATGTGGTGCCTTCTAGTTTGACTGCTCAATTTGGTCAGGAAATCCTCAAGTTTTTCCCGACCAAGAAAGTTTTTGTGACGACCAAGAAGGACTTTGTCAAATCCCGCCGCAAGCAATTTGTGTCACGGATTATTACAGGAGACTATGATGCCATTGTCATTGGCGATAGCCAGTTTGAGAAAATTCCCATGAGTAAGGCCAAACAAGAGACCTATATTCTGGATAAGTTGGGCCAGATGCGAGAGATTCATCTGAATAGTGAGAACGATTATACCGTTAAGGAATCCGAGCGCGCCATTCGTTCCCTAGAAGAACGCTTAGAGGAGCTTCAAAAACTGGATAGGGACAGCTTTATCGAGTTTGAGAACTTGGGCATTGATTGCCTCTTTGTGGATGAAGCTCATCACTTCAAGAATATTCGTCCCATCACAGGCTTGGGCAACGTGGCAGGCATTACCAATATCACAGCCAAGAAGAACGTGGACATGGAGATGAAGGTGCGGCAGGTCCAGTCCGAACATGACAATCGCCATGTCATCTTTGCGACAGGGACACCAGTCTCTAATTCCATCAGCGAACTCTACACTATGATGAACTATGTCCAGCCAGATGTGCTGGAGCGGTATCAGGTGGCACACTTTGATTCTTGGGTAGGAGCTTTTGGCCAGATTGAGAATTCAATGGAACTGTCTCCAACGGGAGATAAGTACCAGCCTAAGAAACGCTTTAAGAAGTTTGTCAACCTGCCTGAACTCATGCGGATTTATAAGGAAACAGCTGATATTCAAACTTCAGATATGTTGGACTTACCTGTGCCAGAGGCACGGATTATCCCAGTAGAGAGTGAGTTGACGGATAGTCAACGTTACTACCTAGAGGAGCTGGTGGCACGGTCTGAAGACATCAAGAACGGTCTGGTAGAGCCGACGGTGGATAATATGCTCAAAATAACGGGTGAGGCCAGAAAACTCGCTATTGATATGCGGTTGATAGACCCTGCTTACAAGCTGTCTGACAGTCAGAAACTTCTTCAGGTGGTGGACAATGTGGAGCGGATTTATCGAGAGAATATGGCAACAGAAAGTACCCAGATGATATTTTCAGATATTGGGACACCCAAGAAAGATGGAACTGTTTTTGACATCTATAACGAACTGAAAACTCTCTTGGTCGATCGTGGTATTCCAGCCAACCAGATTGCCTTTGTCCATGATGCCAATACTGACGACAAGAAGAATAGTCTATCTCGACAAGTTAATAGTGGTGAGGTGCGGATTCTCATGGCTTCAACGGAAAAAGGGGGAACGGGTCTCAACGTTCAGGCTAAGATGAAGGCTGTTCATCATTTAGACGTCCCTTGGCGACCAAGTGATATTGTCCAACGTAACGGTAGGCTTATCCGTCAGGGAAACCAGCACCAAGAGGTAGACATTTATCACTACATTACTAAAGGGAGCTTTGACAACTACCTCTGGCAAACTCAGGAGAATAAGCTCAAGTACATCACGCAAATTATGACCTCTAAAGAGCCTGTTCGGGCGGCAGAAGACATTGATGAGCAGACCATGACCGCCTCTGATTTCAAGGCTTTGGCTACAGGCAATCCCTTTCTTAAACTGAAGATGGAGCTAGAAAATGAGTTGGGGCTTTTGGACAATGAACGGCGTGCCTTTGAGCGAACTAAAGACGATTACCGTCAAACCATACGGGTGGCGGAGCGGGATTTGCCAGTTATGGAGAAACGCCTTAGTCTTTATGACCAGGACATTGAGCGGTCAAAAAATAGTAAAGGCAAGGATTTTGTCATGTCCTTTGGCAGCCAAACCTACACCGAAAAAGGCGAGGCAGGGGAGTACCTACACCAACTGATTCGTCAGAACCGCTCAGAAACCAAGGAACTCCGAACGCTTGCCCACTACCGAGGCTTTGCCTTGAAGGTGACGACCAGAAGCATGACTGAACCTGTTCCTGAAATTGTCACGCTTAGAGTCGTCGGAGATAATCAGTATTCGGTTAGTCTGGATTTGAAATCCCCTATTGGTACCCTCCAGCGGATTAACAATGTCATTGACGACATTGAACAGGACAAAGAAACAACCGAGGCTTTGGCCAAGACCATGAGGGATAAGGCAGCCGTTGCCAAGGAACAGATTGAGAGGGTCTTTAGTAAGGAAGAACATTATCAAAACCTTAAAGCCCAATACGATGTCCTTGCGCCCCTGATTGAAGCTGGGGAGGCAACCGAAGTCATCGAAGAAGCCCTCGCTCCCTTTCTTAATCAGCCCAATCAGCAAGAAATCGTCCTTGACGACCAACTTTCTTTGGACATTTAGCAGCAATGAGCTGACAAAAGGAATGGAACGCGGTAAACTAATGGTAACAGAAGAAAAGGAGAGACATGATGACAGACCAATTTGAAAACATGAAGCACCAACTAGATAACCTTTTGAGTGAGGGTTTTAGCACTCCTGACCAGTACGAGGCTTATCGTGACTTGAAAGACCAATACGAGACAGCCACAGGTGATGTGAGCTTTTCCATTCGTGAGGTCACGGGTCAATTAGAGGTTATCATGACCAATCGTGAGACCTTCTTCCCAGACCTCGATGAGGGGACACGGGTAGAGTATTTGGACTTGGTTGAACGACTTGAGGAGCTGGATAACACCAAGGCGGCTTACTACCGCAGACAGCTAGGGGAGGCATAAGATGTTTGAAGAGTTAGGGCAAATTATTCTCATTCTCATCGCTATTGGAGGGATTCTTCTCCTGCTTTACCGCTTGTTTCTGGCGGCGACAGGCTTATTGCTCATTGGAGGAGGTCTCTTTCTAGCCTTTATGGAGGTTTATGGTCTTTACCTGTTGTTTACTGAAACAGACCTCTTTGTCAGAGATTTTCAGACCAATGGCTGGCTCAGTTTTCCGACCTTTTTTGTCGGGATAAATGTCTTGTTGGCTGGATTATTGGTTAAAAAAATAAGCAAACGATTGACAAAACGCCTCGCTTAACCCCACATTTGGACACCTTCGGGTGTCCTTTTTTCTGTGATAAAATCCCCAATCTCCTCATGGTATGCTTGGTCTATAACTATAGAAAAGAGGAAAAACAGATGATTGATAAAACCAAGCAGATTGTCCTAGTGAGTGTGGCCAGTCTTGCTTTACTAGCCTTTGTCTCGACTATGGGCTATAGCTTAGGTAAGCAAAGTGTGACCAATGAGACCAGGGCGGCTATCAAGCAGGAGGCTAAGAAACTACAAGATGAACAGACAAAAAAAGAGAAAGCCAGTCAGCTATCCCAAGAAAGCGTTGAGGCGTTTCTCCGTCACTACTTTACCAAGAAACAACTTGGCGAAAATAACAAACGTATCAAGCCTTATTTGACGGATTCAGCCTACCGTGAGGAGTTGACCCGCCAAGAAGACACCCTCCAGCAGGTCTACAAGGACTATATCTTGGACTATCAGTATCAGGAGGCTGATATTTACCTCAATCATGCTTCAAATGAGGTCTTAGCCGAGGTGTCTTATACAGTGACCTACGTTCCAGACTTGGAACAAAAAGACAAGGCTCAGACCAATCAAGTGGAGAAACGCCTCTTACGCTTGACCTACACTAAACTGGGAGATAAGCTCTTGGTCAACCATCTTCAAACTTATTCGACAGATTTATCAGAAGCTCTTACTCAAGCGCAAAAGACGACACCAGAGCCAGAAGCGATTCCTGAATTGCCAGTTTCAACCACAACACCATAAGCAGAAGGCTGGGCTTCTGCTTTTTTGATAGGAGAATAAGATGATAACATTAGAGACGATTAAGAAGAAGTCCATCGTTGACGTTGCAGGGGCCTTGGGTATCCCTTTGAAACGTTTATCCAGCACCCTTTACGAGCAGGTAGAACACGATTCTTTCAAGATTTTTACCAACACCAATACCTTTAAGTGGTTTTCGCGGGATATTCAGGGCGATGTCATAGACTTTGTGCAGCTGTTGGCAGGGGTTAGCTTCAAGGAAGCCATTCACTTTTTGGACAAGGGAGATTTTCCAGAGCAGGAGGTTCAGGCGTTAAAACTGGAACCGTTTCGTTATTATCTTCCTGAAAGTAAGGACTTTGGTTCTGCTCGCACCTATCTCAAGACCATCCGTCACTTATCTGATGAGACCATCAACACCTTTGGCCGGCAAGGTTTTCTTGCCCAGGGGCAATGGCAGAGCGACAACCATACCGAGCCTGTGGTTGTGTTTAAGAGTAAGGATCATCATGGGCGATTGGTAGGAGCCAGTCTTCAGGGGATTGAAGAACACCCAGACAGATACAAGCGGGGACGGCTCAAGAAAATCATGAAAGGATCTCATGGTTATGCAGGGGTTAGCTTGGCTATAGGTAAACCCAAGCGGCTTGTCTTTGCGGAATCTGCCATTGATTTGATGAGTTATTATGAATGCCATAAGGAAGAGCTATCGGATGTCCGTCTGGTATCGATGGAAGGATTAAAGAAAAGCGTTATTGCCTATCATGTTATCCGTCTAGCTTCGGAGGAAAAGGGAGATTTTAGCTTTCTTGATGAGTTGGACAAGGGAAGACTAACAAACTATTTGGATATGATTTTACGAAGCACCACTCATTTTCAGACCCATGAGCAGTTGATTACCTTGGTTGTGGATAATGACAAGGCAGGGAGAGACTTTATTGCCAAATTACAGGAACAAGGCTTTCCTGTTCAGAAAGATTTACCGCCTTTGGACATCTTTGATGGCAAGTCTGATTGGAATGAGGAATTGATTCGGCAAAAGCAAGAGCCAAGTCTTGATGACTGGCTTTGTCAGTTTTACGAGGAGCGGTCACATGGGTTTCGGCCATCTCAAGAGTTAGCTCTTGAGTTGTGATGAAAAAATCAAGTCTGGTTTGATAAGCTAGACCAAACACGATAAGGAGGAAGACTTATGAGTTTGAGCCAAGTGGCTCGGTTAGAAGAAAAAGTTGCCAAGCAAATAGAGAGGGTCAATCAGGAACAAGAGCGCTTAACCCTTTACCAAGACCAGCTTCAAAAGGCCATGTTTGCGACCTTTATCAGTTATCAAGCAGGTAGCAACCTGAGATTTGATAAGGCCTTGGAACAAGCCTTTGGGGCGGCACCTAAAGCCCACAATCCATCAACAGGAGAAAGAAGGAATGAGACATGATAACACCAAGTGATTGGACCTATGAGGGTCAACTAGATACACCAGCAGAACAACCTACCACACCAGACCAGGAGCGAGCAAAAATTGCAGCTCTCTTTAAACCAACTTCAGAAGAGCTCCAAGCTGACAGTATTGATTATCTCGCAGCTTTTGAGAAACATAAGAAAGGCAAACAAGCCCCGGTTAGAGAGCAAGATAAAGTTGTTTCTACTCAACTCAGCAATCCTAAAGAGGACATCACGGATCGTTATAAGGCATATTTGACAGAGTTGTTGACCAGTCACGAAGAAGAGACTGTCCACTACCGAGTGGAGTTGGAACGTTTTCAAGAATTGGTTGCAGGAAAAGAAAAAGTCATTAAGACCATCAAGGCTATCATGACAGCGATGGATACCCTCGATTAACCGACAGTCCTTACGAGGACTGTTTTTTGATAAGGAGACACTATGTTTAGAAACTTATTCAAAACTAAAGACTATCAGCCATCGAGTGACCGTTTTAAGTCCCTCATTCATACCTTGTCCATGATGAGTGATCAGGAGCTGGAGAAAGTGGAGAAACTTTTGGGTGTTGTTTTTGACCAAGAGCAACAGGAAAAAGTAGTCAAGCAACCAGAGCCTCAAAGCATACCCATTCGAGAAGAAAGCTTAGATGACCGCATTGAGACAGCCAAGGCCACGCTTAAAACAGAAGAACTAGAAAAACGGATAGAACAGTTTAAGCAGAGTAAAAAAGAGAGCTAGAAGCCAATCACTTCTATTCGGATGGGTTAATTATTCTCAATGGTTGACTTTATGGAAGATGGAGAAGTAGCATTTAGATTTTCAGAGTTTGCGTCTCCCTTTGTATTTGCTTTAAGAACCCAATATTATTCTTTTAAGCTAGCAGAGATTGCACGGATTAAGTCCAAGTATGCGCTCGTTTTGATGAAGTTGTGGAAAGCACGTCGATACCGAGACCAACGTGTCACCACAATAGAAGGGGATTTAGACGAATGGCAAGATTGGTTTCTAGGCTCTGAAAAGAGAATCGCTCCGGCAATTTTCAAAAGAAATTGTTTGACAGTTGGTGCTGAAGAGCTTGAGAAGAAAATTGGAGTAGAAATCTTCCTAAACACTATCAAGCTACTTTATTCGAATAAAAAACCGTATATTTCTTGACATACAGATATCTATTGGTTATAATAAAAGTGAGAAAACGCTTTATAAATGTATGTAATATGTACCAATTTTTAATTAGGAGAAGGTGAGTCCAATGTACAAATTATAATTATCAATCCTTATTGTCCAACTTAGCTATGAAAGAACAGTAGGTGACTAGCATGAAAAAAATACTATTTACTCTATTATTTAGTTGTTTAGCATTGTTTTATCTACCTATATCATCTGTAAAAGCGGATACTGGTGATGACCTTGTCGTTAAATTCAATGAACTACAGTTTACTGTTAATGATTATAATATTTCTAATCCAGAAGTAATCTATTCAAAATCAGGTTTTACAGAAGTTGCGACTGTTATTGATAGTGATACTGGAGAAGTTGTGGAAACTATTGAATTGATTCCAGATCTTTCTCGTGCTACAGTTAGTTCACATACATTAAGAAGAAGTGCAACATTTGCGAGAACTACAGTTCAATTAAGTGTAAATATTGAGCTATATAATAATGGTTCTTTCCGTCAAATTAACTCAGTCCAAGGCTATTACCTAGGAATAACAAATTCTATTACCAACACATATATTGAAGGGCAGAATATTAATGTCTGGTCTCCAAATGGATACCCTACAACAAGTATAAAGTATGCTTATAATGGTACTTTAACAGCAGCTATAAGCAGTAGTGGTTCAGCTCAAGTTAAAGCAGAGTTGTTAGGAGCTGGATTTACATTTGGAGGAACTATTGGAGGTACCTCATATTACAGAGTTCCATTTAATCAAAACGGAACTATTAGCCTATACTAATTTAAGTTATATTCGATAATATGGATAAAAAAATTCACACATATTTGATTTGTGCAAGTATTATTATTGCATCTATCATTTTAGGTATTTCAATTTATAACGGACTTGATATTTTGGGGCAATATATAAACGATGGTCTTAGAATAATTAGCCAGTAATAGAATTTAAACAAAGGGTGCCGACCATATTGGTCGGCTTTTTTTAATACCTTTAATCCTTACCAATAGCAAGAAAATCAGAAAACTAACTCCTCGTGAGTGTTTCAACGTTAAAGGTTTCCCAAAAGACTGTAAACTGCCAAATCAAAGTAACGGACGATTATACAAACAAGCAGGTAATAGTGTTACTGTTCCAGTTATCGAACGTATAGCTCAAAATATCGCTAAAGCAATTAATTTAAATGAATATTATTGTCTGCTTATCTCCTAAAAAGATGAGTCGTTCTTTTTTTCCTTTGCCCAAAATCAGTAAGGTGCGATTCGCCAAATCAATATTAGCTTTTTATAATTGACACAATTCGGAGATTCTCAGTCCAGTAGACAAGAGCAAGTAAAAGATTAGTTGTTGATGGTAAGCTTTTTGAGTGGCGTACTTTGTTTGAGCAGTTGTAGATTGGTGTTGAAGATAATAAAAGAGTTTTTCAAATCCATAAGAGGAATTGTTTTTGGTAAAATTTTCTCAGATTTAAAACGAAATCTCTTGTGGTGAAAGGGATTTTCGCTTATTATATTTTGTTCTTCTAGGTAGCGATAAAAAGCCTTTAGGCTTGCTATTTTTCGTTTTAATGTACTACTTTTGAGATAATAACAGTAAAGATGGTCTAAATATTTCGTCACATCCTGATTGTAATCAAGATAGAAATATGCTTCTAACTTGTCATTTTATTCTATTGAAATATCCCACTCATTCTTTAAAAAATTGACACCAGTATCGGTTATTTTCAAAGCTCTAGACTGTTCCATTCTTTCGATTATTTTATTTTTAATCAAGAAATCAAGAATTTCTTTTGCGAGTGAGCCAGCAAGATGGTTTTTACGCTCACTCCAATCTAAGCATTTTATACAAAATTTTCTTTTCTTATTACGCAATAGTTCAATATTAAAATCAAGTTTTTTACAAAAATAATCTTGTCCTTTGGAAGTTAACTGAAAGTTATTTCCTTCTTCTTCGATGAATCCTAATGTGATAAAAGAATTTGCAATAGCAACACCAAGTTCACCTGCAATATGATCATAGCAAGTTCGTGCTTTTTTTAGTTCCTTCTTCCTAAAATGTTGGTTAAAACTTTTTACTGGTCTTTCGGGGGAATAATTACTTAAAACTTCAAAAATTTTTATTGTCGGCGTATCTTTTATAGAGTAGTATCGAAATTTTCCGTAGGCTTGAACATTTAATAAGTTAGCCTCTTTCATTAACTTGAGGTGATAACTAACTGTATGCTGTTTTAAATTGGTATAAGAAGCAATCTCGTTCACGGTATGAGCAGCTCCATCCATCAGTATATCGAGAATATGCATCCGTGACTGGTCTGAAAGAAGTTTTGTAATAGAAAAGACATCTGGACTCATTAATTTCTCCTAAAATTTCATACATCGATGAATTTGTTGAAATAATTATACTACAATAATCTCATGGAGTAAAGATAAACTGAACTTCAAATAAAATAGGAGGTCTTTCGAATGAAAATCACTAAAATTGTTGCTGCGGCAAATTCAGTTGAAGGTCGCTAGTAAAAAGCGACTAGGTACATTTTGTACCTTTACAAAAGAGTGGATTGAATCCATTCTTTTTTAGATATTTAGAAGATAACTATTTCGGAGAAAACAGATGAAACTACCTAAAATAAAATCTATACACAGTGTCCTATTCCTAAAAGATAAAATTAGAATTGGAATGGGGACAGATTATAGCATAGAAATTGAGAATCCCGATGAAAAGTACACAAAACTAATTAAATCTTTAGATGGAAGAAATACCATAGAAGAAATCACGGAAAAATGTGTTACTTTGTCTAAAGGTGAAATTTTAGAATCTATAGACACCCTTTGCGATTTAGGTTATATTGAGGATAACTCAATTAAACCAGAATTAGATTTTTCTGATGCTGAATTACAAAGGTACTCAGTAAATCTAAACTTCTTTAGTACATTAGATACTGATGTAATTAGTAAGTATGAGTATCAGCGACAATTAATTAAAACTCATGTTCTTATTTTAGGAATTGGGGGAATTGGTTCAAATATTTGTTTGTCTCTTACTGAACTTGGTATTGGGAAAATCACAGCAGTTGATTTTGATGTTGTTGAATATAGTAATTTAAATCGACAAGTTCTATACAATACAGAGCAATTAGGAAGAAGAAAGACTGATGCTGCGAAAGATTTCATGAATAAATTTAATCCAGAAATTGAATTTGATACAATTCATATGGAAATTTCCTCATCGGATGATATAGAGAAACTAATTTTTGAATCGAATTGTGATATAGTAGTTAATGTGGCGGATTACCCAACTGGCTATATTGATTTTTGGGTCAATGAAGCATGTGTGCGTTCTAACACACCCTGTTTTTCAGCGCTTGTAGGAAAAAAGAATGGTAGAATCTACTCAATAGTTCCGAATAAGTCCGCCTGTTTTTACTGTCAGTATCTTGATGATTTAAAAATTAGACCTGATTATGAAGAAGAATTAGAAACTGTCAGAAATATTCGGAATAAAGATGAACTTGATTTATTTAGAACGCCTAATGGAGCATTAGGACCGGCGTGCTTGTTCCATGGATATTTTATTGCTTATGAAATAATGAGGTATATCTTTTGGGGTACGGATAAGTTATTAACATATAATAAAAGATTTAGTATTGATTTTATGTCATTTCAACAAGAGTTTACAGAACTGAACAAGTATTCGGAATGTCCTGTTTGTTCTGAGAGGTAAAAATGGAAAAATTAAGGATAGTTAATCTAAAAAAGAATTATGGTAACTTTGAAGCGGTTCACGATGTAAGCTTTGAATTACATAGAGGTGAATGTATTGGTATTCTTGGAATTAATGGTGCGGGGAAATCTTCAATCTTAAAAATGATTTATTCAGCAACTTCAATAACATCAGGAGCAGTTTTCATTGATGGAAAGGATATTACTGAAAATCGGGCAGAGAGTAAGTCTAAATTAGGAATTGTGACGCAAGATGACATGCTAGACTCAACTCTTACAGTTTTAGAAAATTTAATAGCTCATGGTATTTGTTATGATATTTCTAAACAGGATGTCCAGAAGAGAGCTTTAGAGTTACTGAAATTTGTAAATTTGGAGGGTCATCAAAATAAAAAAATTGGAGAGCTATCTGGAGGAATGAGGCGAAGAGTTTCTTTGGCCAGAGCCTTACTCAATAATCCTGAAATAATTATATTAGATGAACCAACTGTTGGGCTAGATATTCAGTCAAGAAATATTATTTGGGATAAATTGCAAGAGCTCAAGGATAGAGGGATTGCAATTATTATAACTTCTCATTATATGAACGAGATAGAAAAGTTATCGGATAGAATCTTGATTATTCATTCTGGTATTGTAAGTGCAGAAGGTACGGTTTCAGATTTATTTGTTCTTCATAAACAGAATAATTTAGAAGATTTGTTTTTGAAACTGACCAAGTCGAACAGGGAAGAGGAGAGATATAATGAGTAAGATATCAATAAAATCTATAAGAAATGTTATCATTAGAAATTATATGAGTTTCAGAAATTTATTTAAGATTTCAATTATGCCGAATCTTGTAGATCCACTTTTCTACCTTATTGCAATGGGATTTGGGGTAGGGAGTTATTTGACAATGGTTGGGGGAATGAGCTATAGAGATTTTATTATTACGGGACTAATCTCAGCAACTGCAATGACTGCGGCAACTTCTGAAACAACAGTAAATGCTTTTATTCAATTTCGTCTCGAAAAGACCTACGATGCCATGTTGATGACTCCTATAAATACAGGGGATATAGTTATTGGTCAATCCATCTGGGCTGGGATAAGAGCGGTAATTTTTGGAGGGATATTCTTTTTAGTTTCTATTTTTATTAGTGGAAACTTCCATATCTCTTTTCTGTTAATCCCAGTTGTTTTATTTATTGTTGGTTATCTATTTGGAATTTTAGGCTTGTCATTTACTTATCTAGCACCTTCAAGAGAATTTTTGAACTATTATAACGTGCTAGTGATTCGGCCGTTATATATGTTTTCAGATACTTTCTTTCCAATTTCTTCAATGCCTCTTATCGTTCAGAAGATAACATGGCTATCGCCTCTTTATCATGCTTCTAAGATAGTTAGAGGAATCTGGATAAATGAATTTAAAAATTTGTTCCCTCATTTTATTTGGTTAATAACAGTGTCAGTTCTTTTATCACTTATTCCGATGTATATCTTAAACCGATCATATTTCAAATCATGAAACACATCTTATCAGATATGTCAGACACATAGCCGAACAAGGTTGAGAAGCTTATCAATCTAGTCTTTGACCAGAAGCAGCAGGAAAATCAGGTACATCCCTCTGAACCAGTAAGCCCAGTTGTTCAGGAAGAAAGCCTTGATGACCGTATTGAGACTGCCAGAGCAACACTAAAGACAGAAGAGTTGGAAAAGCGGATAGAGCAGTTTAAGCAGAGTAAGAAGTAAAGTAAGTGGTAAGAGTTTTTAGAATAGAAAATAATCCTGTATTTATGAGGAGAACGGAGAAATCTGTTCTCCTTTTTGTTCGCTTAAAATCTTGTAAGAGGGAGGGATCACCATGGAGAAATTGAAAATTTTGATAGATATTGGGCAATTAGAGTTTTATAAATTCATTTAACATTTCTTGAGTGGTGATTAATAAATGACACAATCAGGAGGATATGATGACTAGAAATGAATTTTACAATCAGTTAATCAATAGTGATCCATTGGGTTTTATCGATCCTTTGACCGATCTAGGAGAATTTGATTTTGTTCAGATGAAATTCAAAGAACCTGTTCATCAGTTAATCAATAAGTACTCTGGTCAACCTTATAATCCTAACTGGCAGAATAAGATTGAACAGATGAGGGGACTATATATCCAGTATCAGAAAAGTATAACGCTAGAGGAGGAGAGTATTCGTCATAGAGTTAGAAACCAAGAATCTAAAGAATATGTACATAAAATTGTTACAACTTATTTGGCTTTGGGCTTTAAATTTAAAGAGATTGAAAAACGTTTGCCGTTATCTTATAAGCAATTAATACGAGGTCGTAAGAGAAGTGATTTTGTAACCGCATCAAGCCCTGAATTTTATTTGAAAAGAGACTTACATGATGGTTACTGTATGCCAAGATTTTCTCTCCCTAAGAGTATGAAAGTTAATTAAAGGAGCTGTTATGAGACAAGAAGCAATAGGAATTTGTAAGGAGTGTGGTTGTACATGGACAACGCCATGCGTCAATGAAAAATTTGGCGTTTGTTGGTGGATGGAAGACAGTAACCAAGATTTATGCAGTCATTGTTATTATGGCTTGAATGAGAACAATCACAGCACAAATTGAAGCCTGTATGACAGATTTAGAAAATTACAGTCCATCTCTCGCGGAACTTTCTAAGAGCCAGTATTATCTTCTGAAACAGACGAATGCTGAGCTGTCAGACTATGAAGATTTTTTGAGTGATTTGGAAGCTTCAATCACGATTTTCAATAAAGGAGTATAAAAAATGTTCGAATTGTTTTGTAATCATTGCTTGGAGTGGTTTTCCAGTAATGATGGAATAGATGATTGTGTAGATTGCGGAGCAGAATGCTGTGTACATGAGTTCGGAGATGTAGATTAACTATAACAAGCGAGAAGGAATCAGATGAATCTAACAGACATTCACAACTTAATTCTACGAGATAGCCTAAGAAACTATAAGTTTAGAAACAGCCATCTAAAACCTGTCTCTTCAGCTGAAGAAGGGAAACGTGGAGCTATCTTTGCCTATCGTTCTAAGGCCAATATGGTCAAGGCACGTGGTCTTGTTCTAACATCGATGGAAGCCATTATGGAGAACCAGGATAGTTTTACTCACTGGACACCCAACGCTTATCGGTTTGGCACCTACAGTGACGAGAAACGCCAGATTACACGTGGCCATGCAGAAGAGAATCTAAGACAGATTAACACCTTTTACATTGACTTTGACATAACCTCTTCAGCCGATGAGATCACCTCTGGAGATATTTTGACAACGGCCATTGATTTAGGATTTATGCCTACGCTTATCCTGAAATCAGATAAAGGCTACCAGGCTTATTTTGTCCTGGAAGAACCAGCCTACGTGACCACTCATTCACAATTTAGAGTGGTAAAGGTGGCCAAGGCGATTTCCCAAAATTTGAGAAATTATTTTGGCCAACATCTGCCAGTAGACATGACCTGCAATCACTTTGGGATTGCACGTATGCCACGAACAGATAATATCGAGTTTTTCCATGAAGAATACACCTATTCCTTCCAGGAGTGGCTCGATTGGTCAATGAAACAGTTAGACCTTCCATTCCCAAGTAAGAAGCCTAATTTAACGGTTATTGCTGGTTCTGAAGGTGTCAAACAGATTGACGAGCCCTGGTATGGATTGTTAATGATGGAAGCAAATATCAAGGGAACTAAGGCCCTGATGGGGAGAAATAACGTGTTATTTACCTTGGCGCTTGCTAACTTTTCAAGTGGTGTCTCTCAGAGCGATTGTGAGGCTGTTTTAGCTGATTTCAATGAGCACTTGGCCGAACCACTCTCTCAGGACGAGTTCCTAAAAGTCGTTGGCTCAGCTTATTCAGGGAAATATGAAGCTGCTAGTCGAGATTACATCAAATTACTATGCAAAGCTTGGGTCAATGAGAATCTGAAGGGCTCAGATTTGTTTATCAAGCAACGCTGGTATAAATTTAAGAAGAAACGTGCAGATCGTAAGCATAGCCACCTACATGAGTGGAAAGCTGATATTATGGCTTATTTAGAAGGTTTTTATCAATCTGAGGATCCTTTTGTTCAGACGACTAAAAAAGCTATTAGGGAAGAGTTAAATATCCCTGAACGTTCATTAGATAAAGTTCTGAAGGCTCTTAAAGCTGAACGTAAGATTTTCTTTGCGGTTAAAGCTGGCCGTGGTGGTGGGATTAGATTAGCTTCTGTTAAAGCTACTGTTCTTTTCCTTATTCAGGTGAAAAAAGAGCGTCAGGAGGCTTATTTTGGCAATATTGCTACTTTCTTTGAAGAGAGTATAGGATTCACCAAAAGGGTGATAGAAGGGGTTAAAAATGGCCTTAAACAAACAAAGCAAATGTCCTTATTTGAAGCAGATATTGGTTGATAATCAGAAAAAATTCTAAACCCGCAAACTGCCATTACATTTATATCTCTGATACTGACAAGCAAATCAGGGAGGAAAAATAGTAATGGCAATAAACAGTAATAAATAAAAAGATGAGGTGAAAATAAATGTGGAACGTGATCATAGTATTTAGTGTGGTTTTAGCTGTTCTAGTATCAGTATTGTTTGTCTTAGGATGGCTTAGTTGTAGTCATAGAATGAGATATATCAATGGCTATGATATAGAGCTTGAAAGAGACTACAAAGAATTTGTAGAACAAATGAGAAAGAGAGGGGTATAGATGAAATACGTTATTTTTAGTTTTCAGGATGGAGACTATATTTGTGATGGTCAGGGGCGTTTATTGGTTTTTGAAAGTAGAGGATTAGCTTGTCAATATATGCAGGTACATTACCATAACCCGTTACCTGTTCAGAGAACGAAAAAGATTATTCATTACCCAAAGTATTATCAGGCTCCTTTTAGAGTTCAGAAGGTTTGTTAGGAGGGATGGAGGAATGGACAATATTAAGATTGTACGTGGATACTATTTGACAGGTTTAGGACAGGAACCGCTGGCTTATTATTTTAAGATAACAGAGGATTTTCCAGAGTTTAGGACGATAAAAGCTGGAGATGTCGCTTTGACTTTTTATCAGAATGGAGAGGCCATTACCAGTATACCTGCATTGATAAGAGTGGATGGTGTCATTGAGGTAGAAAAGCAGGTGCTTGAATTTCTTAAAAGTGAGAAGAAGGATCATTTTCCTATGCTGCCATTAGTTGGAGTATATGAACATTTCGATCCATTACGCTTCAATACTATGATGACGGTTTTTGAAGGTTTAAAAGCAGAAATTAAACGTTTGGCCAAAGTGAACTATGTTCAAGGAGATTTGTTCGAGTTTATACAGGGAGGTGAAGGATAATGGATGATAGATTTAAGATGCCTAAACTGGTTTTATGTTCATTAGTAGCTGTTGGAATGTTCTTCTTTGCAGTTTTTGGTGTGCAGACCTTTTGGAGTGAGCATGTGACCAAAGACTACAATAAACACCTTACGGAACAAGTTTATGTTGATGTGGTGGTCAATAAGAACGCCAATTTAGTCTTTTATAAGACAGGCTGTCCTTACTGCGAGAAAGGAAAGAAAGCTGTCATTGAGACGGCTGAGAAAAGCTCTTATCCAACGTTTTATATCGATGTGGAATCAGAAGATGGCCAAGCTCTTGTGAAAAAATACCAGGTTGAAAAAGCAGCGTCCCTTGTCACGATAAGAGACGGCCAATCTCAGCTCTATCTCTATGCTGCTAAGGACAAGCAAGGTAAGATTACAGCTGACAAGAAGACCATTAAGGAGGCACTAGATGACTCAAAAAAAGAGGCTCAGTAAGTGGGCAGAAAAGGCTTTTCAATTTGACGATGAATTGTGGCGTGTGGAAACAACTGAAGGAATGGTTGTCTTAGGCAAACTTCCTGATGGTACTTTTACCTTGCTGCGTTTCAATGATGAAGGTGGAAAGTTAACGCATATTTCAGAAAGTGAAGCCTTGTGGCTAACGCTGGAGCTCGCTCCAGAAAAGATGGATTGTATTTAGGAGGATTGAAATATGGAACTCTATGAATTAGACCCTAAGATTTTTGTAAATTTAGGAGAAACATCACCTTATAAGGTGACAGAAATTATCGGGAAGGACTATCCAGGTGATTTTTTGACACCTGGTGAGGAGAAAAGTTTCCTCGTTTTGAATAAAGAGAAAGCATGGATTGTCCATGCCGATTCATTAGTATCAGTAGCTGAGGAGCTAGAAGGCTATTTAGGTATGTCGGTAGATGACTTTATCATGATTTCATTAGGAACAAAATACCATAAGCGGTTTTGTTTTAATGATGACTATGAGATTTGGGAAAAGTATTTTTCGAAACTAAGAGATGCTTATTATTCGGACCAGTCCTCGAAGTAAAGGCTATTTAATAAGGTGAAATCAGACTTATCTATTTTGTTCATTCGTATTTTTGAATGTGAAGTTACAAAAAAACTTCCCCAAAAATAAAGATGAAATGCTTCACCAGATTGACAATATCTCAGTAGTTTTCGATGTTGTTGAGAAGTATTGTTCAGAGTACTTATATCAATAAAAACAGCTGGTTTTTCAAAATAAGCATTCTCAAGTTGACATTTTTGATCAAACTCTAACAATAACAACTCTTTTCCATTTGTGTTAACCTTTCTAGAGAAGGCTTTACCGTGATAAATTTTTGGCTCTAACGATAATTTATAGCTTCCATATCGCAGTTCTTGAAAAAAAGTATTTAATGGTGCCACTGTACCATTAAAACTGACGTCATCATCTGGGTGAGAGTGGAACCGATTGACAGTTGATGATAATTTTGAAAGACGTGTAGAGCGCTCCTTAACTGCTGGGAAATCAGAATTAGCTTGATACGACTTTTTATTTTTTCCAGTTGAAGAGTTTAGTTGAAGAGTCCCAACATCTTCATAAGGTGTAGGGTTATTCATGGATAATTCAATGATGATTTCTTTAGATGGTTGGTAAGTTTGTATCGCACGGTGTTGGGAACGTTGTTTTGACACTTTAGTCATCTTAGAAATATTTGGACACAACTTGGAATGTTTATCGTCAAATCCACTACGATATTTAAAGTAAGGAGGAACTTTCCATTTATCAGGAGTGTTCCTCACATTGACTAATGTTACAGGAACTGAACATTTTTCAGCGCATCTAAATTCGTCTGTATCAAGTTGATGATTGTGGAAATAATCATATGCTTTTTCAGGTGAAATATCATCTTTAAAATGTTTAGAATAAGCGTGATCATGTTTCATACTAATCGCCTCCAGAATTGCTTTTATTACCTATATTTTAACATTTATTAACTCAAATCAGAAAGGACATATCACATATGATAGATATGATTAAGTACTGGATTGAAAAAACAAAATCTAGTGCAATTGTTAAACCACTTGTTGTTACTAAAAAATGGTTTCAAGACAATGTGATTAAACGAAAATTAGTTGTTTTCTCAGTATTATTTACAGCTTGGATAAGTTTATTGCTGGGGGCAATTTACTCCCCACAAAGACAGACTTACACTGATGAACAGCTCAAAACAAAGAGGACATTTGAGAATGGCACAGGAGAAATTAGACTATCTAGTCAAAGTTATTCGCCTGAAACAGGCATTATTGTTCTTCAATTTGAAACTAAAGATTCTACCTCTCCAGTTGATCGAGGTATTGATACTAAACGTCTTAAATGGAATCTATACGCACAGAATAAGACAGCTGATACTATTATGGAAATCGTACCAATTGTAGATAATAAAATCTCTGTTATTATCCGAAATGTTCCAGAAAATTTTGGTGCTTATGCGATTGAGATTACTAATAAGACAGTTGCAACCAGTTCTATTGATATTGACGTTTCTAACCCTTCAGATGAGCAGGAGAAACCTGTTAATCAAGAAGATGATGACGATGATAACGTTGTTCAATTTTATGTGACAACTCAAAATAGTAAGCTCAAAAAAGAGATAATTAAAAGTGTGTCTCGTGAAGAATTTGCTTTATCAGAAATCATAGAAGAGAAGGCTTTTCAGGAAGGGCAGATTGAGAAATTGAATAACTCAATAGAGCAGCTGAAAACCTCTATTGAGGATGATGAGTCTCGGAAAAATGGTTTACTCAAAGAGGCAGAATATCTCTCTGGTGATGACTTAGAATCTAATCAAAAAGATGTTGCAACTATTGAAAGTAACATTGAAACTAAGAATAGATCTATTGAGACCGCCACCCAAAATATTGAAAAAGTTCAAGTCAAAATCATTAGCTTGGAGAAAAAAGAATCGGCTATTAAAGACGGTAGCTTTGAGTTCTCAAACCCAATTGAAACTGTCGAAATGAAATAATTAAAAAAGATAAATTGCAAGAAAAAGTGCAACATTTATTTAAACTCGTTCAAGAGAGCTTCAACAGCTGTTCTGTAAGCTAAACATTTTCGTGGCCGGTGATTGATGTCAGATAGAGCCTTGTCCAAATCCTTATCAGAAATAACAGCTAAATCTGTTTTCTTGGGAAAATATTCTCTCAGTAATCCATTGGCATTTTCATTGCTTCCTCTCTGCCAAGAAGAATAGGCATCTGCGAAGTAAAAGGGAATGCCTAATTTCTCCACTAAAGGATAGCAGGCAAATTCCTTTCCCCTATCCGAAGTGAACGTTTTAAAGGCTTCTTTTGGCAATAAGGTTAGGAGTTGCTCAATCGCTGAAAACATGGATTTGGCTGTTCTGTCTGGCATTTTAAAAGCCAAGTAAAAGCGTGTTTTACGCTCTACAAAAGTCGCCAAACATCCCTTGCTTTGACCTCTTGATGATACCACGGTATCTAACTCCCAGTGGCCGAAGGTCTCACGACTCTTGACCTCTTTAGGACGTTGAGAGATAGGTGCACCAATCGTAAATTTCCCCCGTGTTTCTCTGGGTTGTCGGCTTTTTCCTTTTCGGCGTAGGACGCTTAAATCTAATTGTATCAAACCAGCATAAAGCCAGTTGTAGATGGTCTTAAAAGCGACCATTGGCT